>JAOZNB010000116.1:2855-3144 GCA_029933995.1 Candidatus Moraniibacteriota bacterium
TCAAAAAGTAATTTTTTTCTTTTTGTATTTGTTCTATATTTTTTGCATTATTTACTGCAAAGTTATTACGTACCATTTCTATTTTATTTTCTGCAATACCAAATTCAATACACTTTTGTTTCATGAAATAACTTGGTGCAATAAACTTATCCACATTATCATATAATCCCAACACTTTATTAAAATACGCCTCAACCATTGCTACAGCGCTCATTGGTATTGAATTTTTTACACACTTATTAAATAAACAATTATAATATTTTGTTTTTTTACATTTTTCACAAACATT
>JAOZNB010000117.1:0-1308 GCA_029933995.1 Candidatus Moraniibacteriota bacterium
CTGGGTATGTTATTATTGTTAATGGCTGTGAAAAATTTTCGTTCTCGACCAAAAAAGGGGAAAAAGCCCAAAATGCCACAATGGCTTGTCAAAATTGATACTTTTACACCAGGGAAGGCAGCGGGACTTGCAGCATTACTTTCTGGAATAAATCCAAAAAATCTAGCACTCATTATTGCTGGTGCAATGGTTATTGCAAGTTCTGGGCAAGTTGATGAAACAACCTGGATAAATATATGTGTATTTGTTGTTATTGCAAGTTGCACAGTTGTTGTACCAGTCGTGTATTATCTCATTGCTGGCAAGAAAGCTGAAAAAACTTTGACAACATGGAAAGAGTGGTTGTCCCAAAATAATGCAATGGTGATGTTCTGGTTATTGTTGATCGTTGGTATTATGCTGGTAGCGAAGGGTTTTAATTTGATGTAAAAAAGTGAGTAATGACAAAGAATAAAAAAGAAAGTATAATCAGTGATCTTATTGCTGGTCTATCTGTTGCAATGGTATCAATTCCAGAAGGTATTGGCTTTGCAATGGTTGTTGGTATAAATCCGATTTATGGTTTGTATACAGGGATTGTAGCTACAATTGTGGGAGCATTATCAACAGGCTCACCGTTTATGGTAGTGACACTTACAAATACACTTGCTATTTCAGCTGCAAGTGTGCTGACAGAAACTGGTAATGAAGGATCTCTTGGTGTGTTATTCATGCTGACTATTATGGTAGGTGTTTTTCAGTTGCTCATGGGTTTTTTCAATATGGGAAGCGTATTACGGTTTATTTCCAATGGTGTCATGACGGGATTTGTATTAGGTTCTGCTCTCTTGGTCATTATTGGTCAATTGGGAAATTTAACTGGCTATCACTCAACAGAAGAGTTTAATAATGAATTTGCAAAAGTACGTGATGTTTTGTTGCATCATGCTGAATTTGATGTGACAACAATGATCGTTGGATTTGCCACGATTGCTCTCATTATATTGTTGCAAAGAGTGAAAAAAATCCAACACTCTGCATACGCAGTCGCACTGGTTATCATGACGGTATTTGTCACAATGTCAGGGCGAATTTCGACTGCACTTGTCGGTGATCATGTGTCTATTCCTAGTGGTGTGCCAAGTTTTGCACTGCCAGATTTTTCTGCGATTAGTATTTTGATTATTCCAGCTATGGCTGTTGCGCTTGTTGGACTTATTGATGCAGCTGGAGTTGTAGCACTTTTTGGAGATAAAAAATCAAAAAAAATGGGTCCGTCACGAGATTTTATAGGACAAGGTTTGGCAAATACAATTGGTGGATTTTTTG
>JAOZNB010000117.1:1318-3133 GCA_029933995.1 Candidatus Moraniibacteriota bacterium
TTTTTTGGAGGATTGCCAGCTGGAGGGTCTTTTTCTAGAACTGCACTTAATGTTGCATCAGGGGCAAAAACTAGAGCAGCAAGTGTGTTTGCAGGAATTATTATAATGATAATAGTATTATTTTTTGCATCATTTATAGAGTTAATTCCACATGCTGTACTTGCAGGAATGCTGATTCTTATTGGATTTAACATCATTGTACATTTGCGTCCCGAGATTGTTACTGTATGGCATACATCACAAATATCAATGATTGTAATGCTTGTGACATTTGTGGCAACACTTGCAATACCTCTTTATTATGCAATTTTTGTTGGTGTAGCTCTTTCACTTATATTGTATGTATTTAATACATCTATGAAAGTGAGACTTGTACAGATCACTCGGCTTGATGAGATGCGTTTTTCTGTATCAGATGCGGAAAAAAAATTAAAATCATCTGCTGTGACAATAGTGTCACCATATGGGAATATATTTTTTGCAGTAGCAGGTAATATTAATCATTTATTACCGTCTTTTGAAAATACAAAACATGCAGTGCTTATATTTCGTTTACGTGAGCATAAATTACTAAACAGTACAGCAATTAAGGCCCTGAAAGATCTTGCAGAAGAATTGCGTGAGAGTGAGAATAAACTACTTCTTTCAGGTGTGAGTAAATCTTTGGCACAGCAATTAAAGCGTGTAGGTGCAGATAAAGTAATTGGAGAAAAAAATATATTTGAAGCGACTAGTATACTAGAAGAATCAACTGAAAATGCATGGCAACAGGCACAGAAATATATAAAATGATAAGGATGTTGAATTAAAAATATTGAAGAAATGTTGCAAAAAATGTATACACCTGTATAATAATAGCTATAGTTAATCATTAATAAAAAATAACTATGAACAAGAAAATTATAATCTCGTCTGTGGCTGTATTTTCAGCTGTTGCACTTGCTGGTTGTGGTGGAGATTTGGCACAACAAGCACAAGATGATGTAGCAAAGACAAATCAAGAGGCACAAGAGTCAGTGCAACAAGCAAATGAAGATTTTGTAGCAACAAAACAAGAAGTAAAAGAAATCAAGGATGAAGCAATGCAAGATGTAAAAGATTCAACAACAGAAATAGTAGCAGACGCTACTAAGGATGTAGTTGATACAACGACAGATCAGGTTAAACAAGATGCAGAGGCATTGGAAGCAGTAGCTAAAGCAGCTGGTGCAAAATATACTGCAGTAATTTTAACAACATACAAAAATGATGCAGCTGCAAGTGTAAGTCCAAGCTCATACGCAAATTCTATTGATAGCTCAAGCAAAAATGGTGCTTCATTTGTTGTAGAAGTTGTAAATCAAGATGGAACAACATCAGATGTATATCTTGATGCAAATGGTAAAGTTTTGTTCACAGAAACAAAATAAATATCTACTATTAGCAATAATATAAGATAATAAAAAAACACCTCATTAAGTTGAGGTGTTTTTTGATTAGATTTAAAAATAAAAGATATCTCCTGAAGAAGATGTCTTTTTGTTATTTTGCAAATAATAGTTTTTGAATTAGTGGTAGTATTGTGGATAACTATTGTTGCATATAAATCCATGGAGTGATAATCTATATTGTGTATTCAATAAAAGAATATTTTATTATATAATAGGTAACAATATGGATGAACAAGAAAAAAAGACAATACTTTGGGTTATTGGAGCTGTTACAGTGACGGCATTGTTAGCTTGGATGTTTTTGGGAGGTAGTAATAATGATGAGGCTGATGTGGCAGATCATCATGGATCAGGACGAATTAGTGGTGATTTAACATTTGATGCA
>JAOZNB010000118.1 GCA_029933995.1 Candidatus Moraniibacteriota bacterium
AACAGTATTGGTGGAGGCGGAGCTTGGTGATATAGGAGCTTCTAGTGCAATTCTTGATGAGATACCAGAGGGCGCAGGAGAGGATAAAACAACGCCAGAAATTGCTCAGAAATTTGTAGATGCAACAGGGGTAGATATATTTGCACCGTCTGTTGGTAATATTCATGGAGTGGTAAAGAGTGGTAATCCACACATTGATGCAAAATTAGTTGGTGAGATTGCTAGTGTTAGTAATTGTCATTTAGTTTTACATGGAGGGTCAGGAATAACAGATGAAGATTTACGAGCAGGAATTGCAGCAGGAATTTCAATTATTCATGTAAATACAGAAATACGTAAAGCATTTCGTGATGGACTAGAAGAGTCACTTGAACAAAATGATTCGGTTGCACCGTATAAGTATATGGATGTACCACGACAAAAAGTTTATGATGTTGTCTACAATAAAATTAAATTATTCGCAGGGCTAGAATGAAAAAGGCAATTTTTTGTCATTCCTGCGAAGGCAGGAATCTAGGAATACGTCAGTAAGTTTTAAATAGTTATTTTTTCTTTTATAAAAAAACAGATTTTTAAAAGTGACATCTTTTGATTTTAGTTGTATATTTGAAGTATGATTAAAAAAATATTAATAAGCTTTTTCATTTTTGCAGTAGTATTTTCTAATACTAGTCTTTTTGCATATGCACAAGCGGATGATAAAACAGAGGCAATTGTATTTTTGCGGGATGGTTGTGGTGCGTGTCATAAAGAGCAGGAATTTTTGAAAAATAATGAAGTTATAAAAAATGATTTTGAAGTTACCTTTTTGAATATTGGTGAAAAAGAAAATAAAGAAAAATGGCAGGAAATTGTAGAGAGTTATAGTTTATCAAAAGTGACGCCAATTACACTTATTGGCACTGATGTTTTGGTGGGATTTAGCGAGAAAGTAACGGGTAAAAAAATATTAGGACATGTAGGGAATCATGAACAGTATGGACTTGATTTTTATTTATATGAAAATGGTGTAAATGCAGGAAATAAAAATTCAGAATATTCATGTAATCTTGATAGCGCATCAACATGTTCAGTTAATAAAGACCCCAATATATCACAGGAACATTTTTTTATGAAGTTGCCATTTTTTGGTCAAATTAATGTCAAAGAGACGTCATTATTTGCAATTTCTGCGATACTTGGGTTTGTGGACGGATTCAACCCGTGTGCAATGTGGGTACTTCTTACTTTTCTCATAATTTTATCTCAAATTGGTGATAAAAAGAAAATGGTTTATTTGGTAAGTCTTTTCATTCTCGCAGAGGCAATTATGTATTTCTTTATATTAAATGTGTGGTATCAGACATGGGATTTTATTGCACTTGATATGTGGGTAACGCCGCTAGTCGGACTTTTGGCTGTGGCTGCGGGTATATATTTCTTGCGTAAGTGGTATAAAAGCAAAGGTGAACTTACATGTGATGTCACAAGTTTTGAGCATCAACAAAAAACAACTAAAAAAATTCAAGATGTAGTTGCAAAACCTATAACAATCATTACAACACTAGCAGTGTTAGGAATTGCATTTTCTGTAAATATAATTGAATTTGCATGTTCTGTAGGAATCGCACAATCATTTACTAAAATCCTAGAAATAAATGATTTGACATTTGTAGGACGACAATTTTATATTTTTATTTACACACTATTTTACATGGTAGATGATTTCTTGATATTTGGCTTGGCAATCTTTGGATTTGAGAAATTTCACACAGTGGGCGCAAAATATTCAAAGTTATCAACTCTTATTGGAGGAATCCTGATGTTAGTCTTAGGAGCGCTTCTCATATTTAAACCAGAATGGCTAATGTTTGGATAACCTGTTGTCATTCCTGCGTAGGCAGGAATCTAGGATGTTGTCACTACATAAGAATACAAATATTAATTATAATAAATAAAACATATGACAAAAAAAGCTATAAAGAAAAAAATAGCAAAGCGTGATATCACAAAAGTTTATCCAAAAAAAGAATTCATCAAAAAATTACGTCGATTAGCAGATACATTGGAGCAAGGTAAGTAATTTGTCATTCAGGTGGCAGGTGAGCGAATCAGAGTCCCACAACATGCACAAATTAACATTGAGCATGAAAAAGGAGCTAAAGAAGAAGAATTAGAATTTCAAATTGTGTGGGAAAGAGAATAGATTTTTATATTTTAAAAAACATGCCAAAAAGCATGTTTTTTGATTGAAAGCAATAAGATAATTGACAGTGATATAAAGTGGTGATATTATATCACTATAAATATGTAATTATATAAAAATGAAAAAAACAAAAGAGTTGACGCGGAAACAAAATTTAATTTTGGAAACGATTCGTGAAAGCATTGAACAAGAGTCTAAAAATCCAACTGCTTATGGGGTACATAATGCTTTGGAATCAGAAGGTCACAATGTTGGTGTGCTCAAAGGTACTGTGCAGGTGGTAGAAGCTTTAGAGAAAAGAGGTTTAATTAAACGTGATAGTTCAAAAAAAATTTACATTGTAAAAAATGAGGATTTTTCTGATCTTAAGAATATTTTTTCTGTGCCAGTTTTTGGTTTAGCAGCATGTGGAGAAGCCTTGGCTTTTGCTGATGATAATGTAGAAGGGTATTTGCAAGTATCAAAAAGTCTTTTTCGAAAAGAAAAACCAGTACAACTATTTGCAGTGAAGGCACTGGGTGATTCGATGAATAAGGCTGATATCAATGATGGTGATTATGTAGTTTTCAAAAAACATGAAAATGGTGAGGAATTAGATGGTAAAATTGTTGTAGTAGTTATTAATGGTATGGCAACAATTAAAGAATATCAAACATTAAAAGATAATATGATAGGCTTATTTCCACAATCACATAATGAAAAACATCAACCAATTTATTTAGATAAATCAGATCAATTTTTGGTTGCGGGTGTTTTTCGAAAGATGTTACCAGTGACGTATGTTGCTTTATAAAAAAGAATTTATTAAAGAGTTAAATTAGTGACCATAATATTGTGGTCATTTTTTATTGATTAAAGCATCGTTGTGTGATAAGGTTGTTTATTAGTTCTTTGTTACAAAAGTTTTTTATAAAATTCAATTGAGGGGG
>JAOZNB010000037.1 GCA_029933995.1 Candidatus Moraniibacteriota bacterium
AGAAAATTGAAGTGTACACCTACAACGGACGCTGATTTTTCAATACCAACTGATATAACATTTGTTGATCAATGTGCGGTTATGAAACAGAATATGACAGGACTTAAAGAGCAAATGAAAAATATGGGACAATAGAATCAAGTACACGTTAAAGCCGAATAATTTTTTATAGCATCTCGGCTTTTTTGTTTTTAGGCGATATTGTGATATTATTTATTATTGTAATTTAAAATAAATGATTTTTTAGTTATTTAACATTTTGGAGGAAGGTTTATTATGTCATATATGAATCAAGGATATAAGAGTAGTGTCTTTAAACATGATTTATTAGGAAGGTCTGAGGAAAATAATTTGATTGAACAATATCAAGATAACGGAGATATAGTTGCTAAGCATAAGGTTATATTACATAATCAAAATATTGTTTGGAAATGTGCGCGTAAGTATTATAATTATGCAGCAAATACTAAATCGATTATGACTATTATAACTTTTGATGATTTGTGTGGTTATGGCAATGTTGGGTTGCATGAGGCATTAGAGCGGTTTAAAATTACAAAGGGTGTAAGATTTTTTGTTTTTGCGGAATCATTTGTTAAGGGTCACATACAGCAAGCAATACAAAAATTTGCATATTCAATACGAATTCCTTCAGGGCAACATGTTCATATTGAAAGGTACAATAAGACATTGCATGATATGTGTGTACATGGTAAAAAACCATCCTATAATGCTGTATTTGATAAAATGAATATTTCTAAAGAAAATAAGGCAATTTTAGCATATATTTTCAGTATTCAAGTATCATCAATTTCTAAACCTTCTATAAATGGTGAACGTGATGCTTATGATGATCAAAAGGGAAAAGAGGTTGAAATTGAAGATCAAAAATCAGCAGATTTTATCAGGACAATGGATTGTCAACAATTTCTAAATATGTTATATCAACAATGTCAGAATGATGTGGAGCGAGAATGTGTATCACGATATTTTTTTGGCAATGAATCATTTAAAAAAATGAGTAGGGATTATAATATTTTTCCTGAAACTATAGCCAGACGGATGCGTGATGCAATTGTTAAAACAAAATATGAAATGCACTTGAATGCACGAAGAAAATTCATATTGACACAATCCAAAAAACACACAAAGTATAATGTAGCTTGTAGGTGTGATTATAAAAGTATTGTGAAACAGGTTTTGATATTATTTGATATTTCTGAATCTGATTTTTTAAAAAAAGATCGGTCAAGAAAAGATTTGGCACATGGAAGACAAATTGTGATGTATATTTTACATATATATTTAGATTGGTCTTATCCACGGATTGGTTTGCAAATGCAAAGAGCACACCCTGTAGTCATGCAAGGTGTAAAAAAAGTTATGAATAACTTTTCAATGAAAGCAGATGCTGAATTAATTATTTCAGTATTATGAAGTCATTTAATGGTCTCAAATCTTATTTGAGACCATTTTTTATAATTATTTATTTAAATAGAGATGTATTTATTGTGAGTATATTTGCATTTTATTATGAGCGGTAGTACAATGGTCAAGTAATCTCAGTAGCGGTTATTTTTTTATATATTATGTACAAGAAAAATAGAAGAAAGTTTATATATGTAGTGGTGTTTACTCTTATTATGGCAATTATTTCATTGCCACTCATTCAGTATTTGCCAGAGGACACACAAGGACGATTTGAAAAGATAGCAATTAATCTTGGATTAGATTTACAAGGCGGTCTTCATCTTGAATATTTATTAGATTTGGAGAATACCCCAGATGATAAAAAAGAAGATGCAAAAGACGCTGTGCAAGCTGCAGCAGAGAGAAAAGTTAATGCTTATGGTGTAGGTGAGCCAGTTGTGTGGTTGTCAGAGCGTGGCAGTGATACATTTATGACTGTTGAAATACCAGGAGTTAAAGATGTTGAGGAGGCTAAGAACGTTATACAAAAAGCACCTATTTTGCAGTTTAGAGAAGAAAAAACAGAAGAAGAATTGGCAACTGATAAAGCACAGATGGACGAGATGTTGGCTCCGATGAATGAGCAAAGCAAGGAAGAAGCTATTGGTGTATTGGAGAGAGTTAAAAATGGAGATGATTTTAGTGACTTAGCAAAAGAATTTAGCAAAGATCCTGGAAGTGCAGAAAATGGTGGTGAACTTGATTTTGTTAAAAAAGGAGATTTTGTGCCAGAATTTGAAGAAATTTTATTTAATGATGAAATAAATGATGGAGATATTCATCAAGAATTAGTAGAAACTGATTTTGGGTGGCATATTATCAAAAAGTTAGAAACACGAGGAGAAGGTGATGATAAAGAGGTGAAGGGTCAACATATTCTTTTTGCAAAAATGTCAGTACCGGCAGAACCATATAAGGCAACAGATTTGACAGGCGCATTATTGGATAATGCTCTAGCTGATTATAGTAGCAATATGGGTGGTGTCTCAGAGCCACAGGTTAATCTAGTCTTTAATTCTGAGGGTGCAAAAATGTTTGCTGATATTACAAAAAGAAATCTTGGTAAGACTGTTGCAATATATGTAGATGATGAAATTGTAAGTGCACCGACTGTGCAGTCTGAAATTGTAGATGGACATGCTGTAATTTCTGGTAGCTTTGATATAGAAGAAGCAAAGGATTTAGCCAGAAGACTTAATGAAGGTGCTTTGCCTGTTCCATTTGAATTAGTTTCACAACAGAGTGTTGAGGCAACTCTTGGAGCTGAAGCACTGGAAAAAGGTATGAAAGCTGGATTAATAGGGCTTGTACTTGTAATGATATACATGATTATCTACTATAGATTTTTTGGAGTTATTGCGTCAATTGCTCTAGGTATTTATGCAGTTACACTTGTTTCTATATTTAAATTATCAGGTTTGACGCCAATGGCCATAACCTTAACACTGGCAGGTATCGCAGGTCTAGTACTTTCAATTGGTATGGCTGTGGATGCAAATGTGCTTATATTTGAACGTATTAAAGAGGAATTGCGAATGGGTAAGGGTATAAAGAGGGCTGTTGATGAGGGATTTCGTCGTGCTTGGCCTTCAATTCGTGATGGTAACTTATCAACTATTATTACTTCACTTATATTGTATTCAATGGGAACTGGTTTTGTAAAAGGTTTTGCACTTATTTTGATTATTGGTGTATTAGCATCCATGTTTACTGCAATCGTAATTGTAAAAATTATCATGAAATACGTGACTGGAGAATGGTTAGAGAAGCGACAGTGGTTAATTATGCCTAAGGCTAGGTCTAAATCGAAATCAGAATAAATATATGTTACAAATAATTCAAAAAAGGAAATATACATACGTTGTGTCTGCTATAGTGGTGGGATTGAGCGTTTTTTCTATTGCAATGTGGGGCATTAAACCTGGAATTGATTTTGTAGGAGGAACACTTATGGAATTTTCTGTTAGCGAAGATAAAGAAATTACACGAGATGCAATATGTGAAAAAATTGATATTGAGTGTGATGATAGTTTCACGGCTTCTAGTAGTACAGGAGATCATGGGAAAAGTGTAATTATCCGGTATAAACAATCAGATGAAGAATTTAATCAAAAAGTAATAGTTGCAGTAGGAGAAATAGATGAAGGAAGTAAACAATTGAAAGCAGATTTCATCGGAGCAACAGTATCAAAACAATTAAAAACTAATGCAATAAAAGCAATCATCTTTGCAATAATTGCAATTTTGCTCTATATTGCTTGGGCATTTCGTAAAGTTTCAGTGCCAGTATCGTCTTGGTATTATGGTGTTGGAGCGGTAACAGCACTTACACATGATATTATAATTACACTTGGTATATTTGCAGCACTTGGGTATTTTTTTGGCATAGAAGTGGGCGTGCCATTTGTAGCAGCTCTTTTGACAATTTTGGGTTACAGTGTGAATGATACAATTGTTGTGTATGATAGGATTCGTGAAAACGTACTTCGCACAAGGTCAATTGCAGATTTTGAAGGATTGGTAAATAAATCACTTAATGAATCACTTGCAAGATCATTTAATACGTCATTTACAGTTGTATTGGTATTAGTACCAATTATTATTTTTGGTGGTGAATCATTGTTTAATTTCTCACTTGCGTTATTGATAGGTGTGCTGATTGGTACATATTCATCAATGTTTATAGCTACGGCTTTAGTTGTATCAATTTATAATGTACAAAAAAACGCACGAGAAAAATAGAGTTGTCATTCTTGTGAAGGCGAGAATCTAGATGATATCAGAAAGATTTATTGTAAAAAAACTAGATTTTTACCTTTCATGCCAAAGGCAGACACGACACAAGAGTGACAAGAGAAGTAAACTAAGTAATATTTAAAATAACCATGCTATCGCTCTAAAAAGAGCTGTAGCAGGCAAGAAAAAAATATGGGATTTACAGACATGTTCAAAAAAAAGAAAAAAGAAAAAAAAATTGAGCCAGCGGTAGCAAAAAAACAAGCAGAAGAAATGCTAGGCGGTCAAATGCCAGAGATAACAGATGAAATGATAGATCAAATGCTTGCTGGGGATATGCCAGGTATGCCAAAAATGGGAAGAATGCAAAAAATGGCATTAAAAGGACTTAAAAAAATGTCACCAGAAAAAAGACAAGAGGTATTTGCACAAGCATTTGCAAAACAAGGTGGTGCTGACGGAGAAAGTAAGGAAGAGATGGCAAAACAGATAGAAGAAATGCGTGCATCAGGACAATTAAATTCAAAGCAATATAAGATTGCAAAGAAACGTTTAGGAATTAAATAATATTTAAGAACACATCTTTAATGGGATGTGTTTTGATTTTGTGATATAATATTATTAGTAAATCATAAAATTAATAAATTAATATATAAATTATGTCTATAATAACAACATCGCAGAATTGGATAAGTCGATTGGGAGGTTCTATCAAGGGAATTATTTTTGGTGTTCTTTTACTTATTGTCGCAATAGTGCTTTTATTTTGGAATGAAGGACGTGCTGTCAAGATGAATAAAGCTTTAAATGAGGGTCAAGGAGTTGTTGTTTCTGCAAATATAGATAGTGTAGACCCAGCTCAAGATGGCAAATTTGTGCATTTAAGTGGCCAATTAGAAACGGATGATATATTAACAGACGATGAGTTTGACGTTGTTTTTGGTGGTATTAAATTAGAGCGTCTTGTAGAAATGTATCAATGGCAAGAACAAGCAGATTCATCAACTATAAAAAAAATGGGAGGAAGTACAGAAACAGTAACTACATATAGTTATAATAAGGCATGGGATGAGAATATGATTGACAGTAGTAGTTTTCATGATCAAGGATATGATAATCCAGGATTGATGGCTTTTCAAAGTGATACATTGGTTGCTAGTGATGTTCAGATTGGAAAGTTTCAATTGTCCAATTCTTTAATTAATAAGATTAATAATTATACAGATCTTCCTATTGAGAAATTAAAAGATGGTTTATCTACTGAAATTGGTAGGCAGGTTAATTTAGTTGGAGGTGTAATTTATATTGGTACAAATCAAGGAGAACCTCAAATTGGAGATTTAAAAATTAGCTATAGAGCAGTAAACCCTTCTATAATAAGTTTAATATCTCAACAAAATGGCAATAGTTTTACACCATTTATAACGAGTAAGGGTAAATCATTGGAATTTTTGGAGTTAGGCAATAAGACATCAGAACAAATGTTTGCAACAGCACATTCAAATAATAAAGCAATGTTGTGGATAGTGCGTTTAGTTGGCTTTTTGATGGTGATGATTAGTATTCGTATTATATTAAAACCTTTTGAAATTATGGGCGATGTAGTACCATTTATAGGTGGAATTATTGGCTTTGGAATAGGAATAATTGCCTTTTTGGCAGCCTTCCCAATTTCATTGGGTACAATTGCTGTTGCTTGGCTTTTCTATAGACCAATATTTGCAGTCATTTTATTTATAATTGTTGTTGCAATAATCTGGTTTATCATTTATAAAATTCGAAAAAACGAAAAATAAATATAATGTTGGTAGTTTGATGAAATTTAATAAATATTGATTATGAAACATAGAATTCGAGCTGCTGTTATTATAGTGGATAATAATAAAATATTGCTTGTGAAGCATGTTCATCCTGAGACTGGTTATGAATGGTGGGTTCCACCTGGTGGAGGCGTGGAGGAGAAAGATAATTCAGTGTTTGATTGCGCAAAGAGAGAAACCTTTGAAGAAACTAATTTAGAGATTGACACTTCTCAGATAGTTTATATAAGAGAGTTTTTTGATAATGAAAATCAGAAATTAAATATTGAATTATTTATGTTAGCTAATCATTATGAAGGTACAATCAGTTTAGAGAATTTGAAAGGTAATGGACCTGATGAATTTTTCATTAAGGAGGTGAAGTGGTTTACAAAAGAAGAATTACAAAATATTACTGTTTTTCCTGAAATACTAAAAGATACTTTTTGGAATGATTATAAAAAGGGATTTTTTCAGACAAGATATTTAGGCAGGCAGATTAATGAATAATTATATGATAATTGATTTAAAAAAAATTCAAAAAGAAGTCTTTCAAAATAAAATTGATAAGGGATTTAATACTAAAGATGTATCAATGGAATTTTGTCTTATGAATAGTAAAGTAAATGAAGCTTGGCTTGCTTGGTATAAAAAAGACGATAATGTAGGTGAAGAATTAGCTGATGTGGCTATTTATTTGTTGGGACTTTCTGAAATATTGGGAATTGATTTAGAAAAGGAAATAGTAGCAAAAATAAAAAAGAATAAAGGACGAGAGTATAAAAATATTAAAGGCAGAATGATTCGCAAAAAGGATAGTTTGTGATAATATTACTATTAGACAAATTATTAATTTATTTTAAATTGTTTGTCTAGATTCTGTACAAATATATTTATAGTGAATTACTTCGTTCTGCAATAAATATTATTTCACGGAATGACATGAAGAGTTACAATTTTTAATTATTTATTCTTAATTTAAAAACATGAAACATATTATAGGACATAAAAATCCAGACACAGACACAACTTGTAGTGGTATTGCATATCAGAATTTCCTTGCTAAGCAAGGTGTAGAATCACAGGCCTTTGCTTTGGGTAGATTGAACAAAGAAACAGAGTTTGTTTTAGAACAATTTGGGGTAGATGCACCTGAACAAATTACAGAGTTGCCACATGGTACTGAAATTATATTACTTGATCATAATGAAGAAAAGCAAAGTATTGATAATATTAAGGATTTGGATATTGTAGAGATTATTGATCATCACAAGGTCAAAATTGAGACAGATAAGCCAATTTCTATTTTTATTAAACCACTTGGATCATCTTGTTCAATTATTGCTGAAAAATATTTTGATAATAATGTTGAATTAACAAAGGCTATTGCAGGTTTATTGCTGTCAGGTATTATTTCTGATACTTTATTTTTTAGGTCACCAACTACAACTGATGTTGATAAGGAGTTGGCTGATAAATTAAATGATATTGTAGGCATTGATGATTTAGAAGAGTTTAGCTTGCAGCTTTTTAATGCAAAAAGCGATTTAGGTGATATTGAGGTAGAAGAGCTGATACGATTGGATTATAAATCATTTACATTTAAGGATGGTGAGTATGGGATTGGTGTGATGGAAACGACTAATGTTGATTTTGGTTTGGATAGAAAGGATGAAATTGTAGCAAAATTAAAGGAAATTAAAGTAAGTGAGGGACTGCAGGGTGTTTTTTTTATCATTATTGATATTTTAAACGAAAAAAGCTATACTCTTGGTGCTGGTGATGAGGAAATTACATTGTTTACAAGGCTATTTGAAGTTGAAAACCAGGAGGATGTTTTATTTGTAGATAAACTTGTTTCTCGCAAAAAACAAATTATTCCAGCATTTGAAAATATGTAAAACTATATTTACAATTAACTAAATAATAACAATAAAAAAATGAGTACAAAAGGAACAGAGACAGAAAAAAATCTACTTAAAGCATTTGCAGGGGAATCACAAGCACGTATGCGATATGATTATTTTGCTAGTGCTGCTAAAAAGGAGGGGCTAGAGCAAATGTCAGCAATTTTTACAGAAACTGCACTCAATGAAAAAGAACATGCAAAAAGATTTTTTAAATTTCTTGAAGGTGAAATGGTAGAAATTACAGCAACATATCCAGCAGGAAAAATTGGGACAACATTGGAAAATCTTAAAGTAGCAGCTGATGGTGAAAATGAAGAATGGACAGAATTATATCCAGCATTTGCAGCTACTGCTCGGGAAGAAGGGTTCGTAGATGTTGCAGTTACATTTGAAAAAATAGCAGAAGTAGAAAAGGCACATGAGGAGCGTTACAGAAAGTTATACAAAAACCTTGAAGATGGAAATGTATTTAAAGTAGGTGAAACAATCGTATGGAAATGTCGTAATTGTGGATATTTACATGAGGGTGTTGAAGCTCCTGCAAAATGTCCAGCATGCTTGCACCCACAATCATACTTTGAGATACAATGTCTAAATTACTAAACACAACCAATTATGAATGATGAAAAGAAATTTACACCACTTATTTTTCTGGCTTCTCTAGGTGCTGGTGGAATTGCAGTAATTCCATTTGCAATTTTGCAGTATATGCATTATACGGGTGAAGGATTAGTTAAATTATCAGATATTGATTTTACAACATTTTCGTTAATGAGCGGAACATTATTTTGGCTATTTGTAGCTGTCATGATTATTTTTTCGATAATTCATGTTGTATTATCTATTATCTATTTTAAGAAGCTAACTAAATTTGTAAAAGGAGCATCATATTGTCCTTTTATTAAAGATCCTTTGAAAAACTCGGCAATATTAACCCCATTTATTTCATTGGTGATGACCATGAATGTTTTTATAGGGCCAGCACGATTTTTTAGTCCATGGATGGCAGAAAACCTTCAATCATTGATGCTTTATGCATTTTTGTTTTGGGCTGGAATTTTTGTATTTTTGCTTCGTATGGAAATCAAGTTACTCAAAACTTCTTTTGAGAAAGGTTTCGATATGACTAAAATTACTTTTGGTTGGCTTTTACATCCGTTTGCACTTGCTATGCTTACAGTAACGGGTATGGGTATTGCTGCAATGGCACAAGATGCAGAAATTGCACACTGGGCGGCATTTATGTCACTTGTTTCTGGAAGTATGGGTATATTTCTTTTAATTGTTAAGACTATAGCAATTTTTCAAAGACATTTTGAGGCTGATGGTTTGGGAGAAAAACAATTTTTACCTAGTTTTTTAATTGTAATTCCTAATGTAACACTCTACGCTCTTAGTGCATTCAGGTTTGGTCATTATCTAGAACATCATCACGGATTTCATTTAGATGCATACTTTGTAATAATAATTGCATTTGCATTTGCATTTGAGACATGGTATATGATATTTGGTTTAGCCCTTCTCAAGGATTATTTCAAAAAGCATTATTTCAAAAAAGAGTTTTATGTTACACAATGGGGATTTATTTGTCCGTTTGTTGCATATTCAGTTTTAGGCACTTTTGTTTATAAAGTGTTTTATCCAAGTGCAATATTATATAGCGTAGTAATTATTTCAATGCTTGTTGCATGTATTTTTTATTTTGATTTGTTGTGGCGTCAAATGCAATGTGCCAAGGTTATTAAAAGTGACATGCAATGCGAAAAATAGAGCAGTTTTAAACAGAGCGTTTTCAATGTAGTGGACAGACATGTCTGTCCACTACATGTATATTACATAATTGAATGAATACTAAATTAAAAAAACCTTTCTAACTACGTGAAAGGTTTTTTACTTACGGTGTTTATGCAAGAATTAAAAATACAATAGAGCCTATTAGAAGTGAGACATTCGTCCATATAAACCAATCAGGTCTGACTACATGACATTCATATCTCTCTAATTCTTTTGATTTATTTAGATAAAATTGTTTGATAAGGCTTTCTTCAATTTCTCCAATATTAAATTTTTTGAGTATATAAAATTCATCATCATAGGTTTTATACATGGTGCAAATATTTTTATATAGTTTATTTGAAATTTTATTTAGTATTGTAAGATATTGAATAAGTGATATGCTCAGAGCAATAATTGCAAAAAGTCCACTCCAAAAAATTAAAAAGGTATCTTTATTTTCTACAAGTTGTCCTACTAATAGTACTGCAAGAGCAGAAATGCTTATAATAATATAATAATTATAGACACGATTATTAACAGCGGATGCAGTATTTTGCACATTGAAAAACAAGGCCATTCTACGCTTATCAATATCTTCAATATGTTGTTTTAGGCGTTCTGTAGTTGTCATATTTAGACTAATTTACTATTTTATTACTAACTGTTCATTATACTACATTTTTTAAGTCTTGTCAAGAGCACGTCATTATTATCACAACTTTGTCATTCCTGTGAAGGCAGGAATCCAGGACCGTAACACAATATTATAAATTGTATATAAATAAGTTAGTATAAAATTAAATAGATTATATTTTTTTAAAGTTGCATGCAACCTTTTAGATTTTATCTTTCGTGGAGGTGATAGTAATTTATATTAAATTTATACCTTAATATTACAGTATAGATTTCAAACAATAATACTTCAAATCAAATATAACGGATAGGCACACCGGCACTGTCCCTACAAGAAACAAATATTTCTGGAATGACATACTAATATAATTATTTTTGTAACCTAATTTTTTGAGGTAGTTTATGTGTTATTTTGACACAAAAAAGAAAAACCGGAACAAACAGTTATGTTCGCTCCGGTTATTATATTAAAAATGACTCCCAACCAGCTTCATTGTGGCGCAGTTTGTGGTATATCCTTCCAATTTAACAGCAGGCTCAGAAATCTGAGCGGCTGTGATATGAACAGGGTAGAACCATCAAATGCACCTTTTCGCGAGGCCTATTGTGACGCACTATAGCAGGTTCATCCGTACTCCCTCTGTAAATTGAGTACGTAATGCCTGATGCGTCTTGGGCAGGAATTGAGGCGGGCGGGGATAATTCTATCTCCACTACACTCACTAGATTCATTTCACAAAACCTTGTGTGAGGATCTGGATGTAGGTGAAATTAGAGACAAAATTCCATATCAGCACCGCCTATATGGCAAGTGCTGGCTGAGAGTCAAGTGTTGTGCAATTTATATTTTACCCAGCTAGTCCATAATAGGACCCGGTAGCGGGATGAATTACAACAGTTGTAAATATCTACAGTGGTCACAGTAGACCTCCTGGATGGTTACTGCAGACAAAGATGTTTTAAATCACTAACCAAACCACCTGTGCCAGCAACGTTGCTGGTGGTGGCAGAAAGTTCTTTTCATGATTTTTTCCTCCCATTACATCCGAGCAAATGGACGTTAATCGGCGACTCGGAAAGGGTTGAGGTTGTGTGTAACTTTTTCATTTCCCATACACACTTTGGGATTCGCCTTACTTTGAGGCGGCAGCCGGGATTCAGCTCTCTTTACTATGGTTACGGATTTTTTTAGTAGGATCTCTCATTGGCATACCTCCTTTTTAGGCCAGTTAAGATTACGACCGTTCATTGGGATGGTCGTTATTTATTTCAATAAACATACTAAATTCAGATACTAACTCTATAAATACTTGTTTTTTGCTAGTTATTATCTGAATTTAGTATGTTTATTAAGCCAAAAGCCTTTTTAAGGAGATTAATTACCTTTTTGACTCTAATTTTATCTCTAAGTCATTTTTAATTGTTAATGTATTTGTGACGTTTTTTACGTCAATAATGTATAATAGCACATCACATAAATTTTGTCAAGAGCTAGTCTTCTCCAATACAAGAATACCCTCAAATGCATATTTCATTCTAATGTAAA
>JAOZNB010000038.1 GCA_029933995.1 Candidatus Moraniibacteriota bacterium
ACTTAAAAAATATCTAAAGATTATAAAAAAAATGCAGGAAAGGATTTTAAGAGATAAATAATAAAATATCAGATATTAAACTAATATAAAAAAATAAATAAGTTATTAGGCTTTCGCAGGTGTAATCTGCAGGATAGAAGCCACCAGCATCGCTGGTGGTCTTCACTTCTGACATATTACAATATTTGTGGTAAAATAAAATTATTATAAATATAAAAATTAAAATGAATAAAAAAAGTTTTTTAAGATGGTATATTGGAGGAGGTTTTCGAGAATTTTTTGCTATATGGAAACGGTTTATTGTATTTATACCTAGGTATTTTTCCATGGCTTTACTTTTGCGGACGTTATTGTCACCGTGGCATAGAGACGTATCACTAAAAAATTGGCGTGGATTTAGTCCTGTTAAATCTACAGAGAAATTTGTGTGGAATATTTTTTCTCGTATTATTGGTGCAATTGTTCGACTTGCAATTATTTTGGTGGCTTTGATTATTTGGTTATTAGTTATTGTGGGAGGAGCTGCTGTTGTGTTTATATATATTACAGCGCCTGCATTATGGATTATTTCTTTTATATTTTTTTTCACAGCTTATTGGAGTATTGCAACTGTTGTTTCTGGTATAGCACTAGGAGTTGTTCTTTTTGCATATAGAATCTATCGTATTAGTGGACATACACCATATAATCAGATGGATATTATTGAGTTAAATCAGCAGAAGTGGTTCTATCGTGTATATGAACGTATTGGCGTAAGTAAGAAAAATATACCAAAAAATATTTTAAATGATTTTGGTGAATTTGAAAAATTTCTTATACAAAATGATATAACGGGTGATGAATTTGAAAGAATCGTCACATGGGAAATAGAAAAGCAAAAAGAACGTGAGGAGGATGCACGCATTTTTTCTGCAGCAAATTTTTTGGAGAGACAACCGATCGGTTTAAATTGGCATTTTGGTTATACAGCACATCTAGATAAATATGCAGATGATATTACACAGTTTGATGTAAGTGAATATATATATCATTTGTTTTATGGATTTGATAAAGAAATGCATTTAATGGAGGTTGTATTAGCTAGGCCAAGTGAAAATAGTATAATACTTACTGGTGAGGCGGGTGTAGGAAGACATATGATTGTACATGAATTAGCAAGGAGGATTCGCAGTGGATATTTTTCTCAGAATTTTATGAAACATATGCGGGTTTTACAGTGTGATTTTTCGAGTATTATGGCACAAGTGCGTAGTGAAGATAAAGATCCTGAGCTTATAATTAATAATCTTTTTCGTGAAGCTGCATATGCAGGAAATATTATTTTAGTTGTAGATAACTTTGAAAAATACATGCACACAGAGGAGAATCATGGTTTTTCATTTAGTACAATCATAGACAAGTACGCATCACTTGAAACATTTCGTATGATTGCTATTACAACGGAAGGTGACTTTTATGATTATGTACAGAGTAATAATATTTTAATGAGGCATTTTGATGTAGTGCCAGTACATGAAATGGATGAAGAAGGTGCTATGAAGGTTCTTTTCACACGTTTTTATGGAAAAAATCATACACCTTATACGTATCAAGCTCTTCGTCAGATTATAGTTGATTCTGGACGATATACAAATACAGCTCCATTACCAGCACGTGCAATTGATTTAGCAATGGAAGTTTTTATTGTATGGCAAAGTAGTGGTTCAGGATTTATTACAGCACAATCGGTTGATGATTTTATACGTGAAAAGACAGGTGTCCCAGTTGGTGAAATGAAAGAGGGTGAGTCAGATGAACTATTGTCGTTGGAAGACACTTTTCATAATTATATTGTAGGTCAGGAATATGCTGTACGTACTGTGGCAGCAGCAGTTCGGAGGATGCGTTCAGGTATGACTAGACCTGACAAGCCTGCAGGAAGTTTTTTATTTTTGGGTCCGACAGGTGTGGGTAAGACAGAGATGGCAAAGGTGTTGGCGGATCAGTATTTTGGATCACGTGACAAGGTTATACGGTTAGATATGAGTGAATTTCAGGGAGATGGTGCACTTGATAAATTAATTGGTTCCAGAGAGTTAAATCAGCAAGGTATTTTGACAACTGCAGCGAGGGAGCATCCATACGCATTATTACTTTTAGATGAAATTGAAAAAGCCAATCCACGTGTTTTGGATATCTTTTTGCAAGTCCTGGATGAGGGGTATTTACATGATGCATTTGGACGAAAGGTAAATTTTACAACAATGATAATTATTGCGACATCAAATGCTGCTGCTATAACAATTAAAAAGATGATTGAAAATGGTATTGCTGATGATGCAATGAAAAAGAAAGTAATTAATACAGTCATTGACAGTGGTGCGTTTCGTCCAGAACTTTTAAATCGTTTTGATGATGTAATAATATTTCATCCGCTGGGGGATAAACATATGTATCGCGTTAGTCAGATGCTTTTGGATAAATTTTCTGCACGAATGGAAAGAGATCAACACATAACTGTCGTATTTGATGATGACGTTGTACAAAAGATTATAACAGATGGATTTGATCCGATATTTGGTGCACGATCTTTAATACATTATATAGATGACGTAATAGCAGATACTTTGGCAAAGAAGTTGATAACAGGAAATGTAAATCGTGGTGAGACGGTACATTTCACGGTTGCAGATATGGATATATAATTTTTATTGTATTTATATGACATCAAAAAGTAAATATATTATTGGCGGTATAGGCATTGTCGTTGCAGGAGTAGTTATTGGAGTGCTTATTTTGTCTCCATCTAACACACAGGAAAATGTAATTGACAATGTATCAGAGACTACAGAACAAGTTGTAAAAACTAATATTGTACAAGATAAAATTGCAGCAGAAAATCCAATTAATCTTTTTTTGGAAAATTTTAATGATAATGATTATAAGATGAATGTTGAGGGTGTGATGGGAGGAGTTTCTCCATTGTATTTTGAAAAAGGTAGTATTGTTAGGTTAGGGGATCCAAAAAATGAACCAAATGAAAAATATATAATCCTCAAAAATGGATCAATATTTTTTGTGTATGCAGGAGATAAGCAATTTACAGAAATGAGTGATTCTCAAGGGAGGGGTAAGACTTTGGTTGAAAGTTTTCAAGTTGCCTCACCAATTGATCAGTTAATAAAAGATACGGGAGATAATACTATAGTATGGGAAGATACTGGAGATGGTCACTTTATTTCGCAGCAATTTAGTGCACCTCTATCATTAGGAAGTACTCAAGAAGATTTGATAGAAATTAAAATATTAACAAATCAGTCTACACATTTAATAGATGAAATGTGGATTAGGTTTGATGGGATTGGTAATTGGGAGGATGCTGCAAAGATGACTTATACACTTATTGATGATATGGATGAAATAAAACAATTTCCATTTGACTTTAGTAAGCGGGAAATAAAATAAAGAATGACTCGGTAAGTATTGTTGATGGTGTTTGTCACAATGTGAGAAATGTGTTATTTTTAGTGTAGAAATAGCTTATTTCTTTTGTTTAACTAGTCGGTTTTTGTGAAGATTTTAATGATTGCACCGACACCGTTTTTTTCTCATCTTGGGACACATAATCGTATTTTAGAAGAGGCTCGGGCATTGAAACGATTGGGGCACAAAATCATGATTGTGACATATCACAATGGTAATGATATATCTAATTTTATAGAAACAGATATTGACGTACGGAGAATTCGTAGGTGGCTTTTTTGGTATAAGAAAACAGAGGCTGGTCCAGATTGGCAAAAGGTTTTATTAAATATTTTTTTGATCGTAAAGTCATTTAATATGATTTGTACGTGGAAACCAGATATTATACATTCACATTTACATGAAGGAATATTAATCGGTCGTTTTATGCAAATTTTATTTTTTTGGAGACGGATTCCAGTTGTTTCTGATTTTCACGGTAGTTTGGTGGGTGAGATGCGATCACATGGGTATCTAGGTATGCCACCATTTGGGACAATATTTCGCGCACTTGAAAAATGGATTAATGGTATGGGGGATGCAGCTGTGGTCAGTGGTGAAGAAAATGTTGCAGTCATTGAAGATGCTAGAGATGATGGTAAGGCAACATATTTATATGATGGTGTGAATGTTTCAGAGTATGAAGGTGAGTGTGATAAATCAAAATTACGAAAAAAATACGGAATTGTAAGTGATAGATTTGTGGTTGTGTATACTGGAGCATTAATAGAAAATAAAGGCATTAGACATATATTAGAATCAATTCCCTTTGTTATAAAAAATAATAAAAATATTCATTTTGTTATAGGTGGATTTCCAGATAAATGGGTGAGAAAATATGTTGCAAAAAGAGGAATTGAAAAAAATGTTACAATAATATCGCCACTTAATTATTTTATGTTGGCAGAGGTAAATAGACTTGCAGACGTAGCAATTGATCCCAAGGATGGAACAGTTAGACAAGCAAGTGGAAAATTGTTACAATACATGGCTGCAGATGTTGGAATTATTTGTGCAGACAGAACTACAAATCACAAATATTTATCAGATAATAGTGCACAATTTTTGAAGGCTGTGGACGCACATTCCATTACAGAAGCAATTGAAAAATTTTATATAGATAGGGAATTATTAAATACATGTGCCAAAAATGCACGTGAGGATGTAGGTAAATTTGATTGGATAAATATTGGGAAAAAATTAGAAGGTGTATATAAACAATTAATGCAGAAAGTTTAGGTATGGCAGAAAAGGAAAAGAAAAAAAATAAAGAAAATCCAGAAAAGCAAAAAAAGAATGTTATGGGGTACATCAAGTCTTTTTTTGGTACAATTGCTAAAAGTTTATTTGATTTAGGTTTGATTATAGGACTTGCTTTGTTTGTTATATTTTTATACGTATATTACACAACTATTACACCTAGTGCTTTGTTGCACCGCTCTATATCAGAAACTTCAATTATTTATGATAACACAGGAGAACATGAACTGTATGAGATGCATGGAGAAGAAAATCGTAAAGTCATATCACATGATGAAATTCCAGATTACTTGAGACGTGCAACAATTGCTGCAGAGGATGATAATTTTTATAATCATAAAGGCATTGATCCATTTGGAATTGTTCGTGCTATGCAAAAAAACTTTGTTGCAGGAAGTGCGGCGCAAGGAGGTAGTACAATCACTCAACAATTAGTGAGAAATACCTTTCTTTCACGAGAAAAAACAATCAAAAGAAAATTCACAGAAATGGTCCTTGCAATTAAAATGGAGCGTCATTATACAAAGGATGAGATTTTAGATTTTTATTTAAATGAGGTACCTTATGGCTCCAATGCTTATGGAGCACAAGCCGCTGCTGAAATATACTTTGATAAAAATGCAAATGAATTAACATTAGATGAGGCTGCACTTTTAGCATCAATACCAAAGGCAACTACGTACTATTCACCCTATGGTAATAATATTGATAAATTAAAAGCACGACAGAAGGGCATCATAGAGAGATTGGGTGAGTTAGGTTTGTATAATGATGAAGATATACAAAATGCACTAAAAACTGAAACTCTTGAAAATATTGTTGCTTTTCGTGAAGATATTGATGCACCACATTTTGTATTTTATGTTAGAGAACAACTGGAAGAAATGTATGGCAGTGATGTACTTCGTCGAGGTGGTTTGAAAATATACACAACGCTCGATTATGAAATGCAAAAACGTGCAGAAGAAGATGTGTCTGCATATGCAAAAAAACTACCATCATTTGGCGCATCGAATGCTGCGCTTGTTGCAGTAGAGCCAAGTACGGGAGATGTAAAAGTAATGGTGGGTAGTGTGGACTATTATGACAAAGAAAATGATGGAGAAGTGAACGTTGCATTGAGTTTGAGGCAACCAGGTTCATCATTTAAACCTATTGTGTATGCAGCTGGTTTTGATATGGGATACCAACCAGAAACGTTGCTTTATGATGTGCCTACAAATTTTGGCGATGATGGTAGTGGTAAAGAATATATACCACAAAATTTTGATGGACAAAATCATGGATTAGTTTCTGTGCGTAAGGCTATTGCAGGATCTCTCAATGTTCCAGCTGTAAAGATGTTATATCTTGTGGGCGTAGACACGGCAATTGATTTTGCAGAGACTTTGGGATTTACAACTCTTGCAGAGCGTAATCGGTATGGACTCTCACTTGTGTTGGGTGGTGGTGAAGTAAAATTACTTGAACATGTGGGAGCATTTTCTGTTTTTGCAAATGATGGTGTACGTGCACCTGTACATGGAATTAATAGGGTAATTGATACAACGGGTAAAGAAATAGGTTCTGCACCAGAACCAAAGCGTGCAATAAATGAAGAAGTCGCGCGAAAAATTAATAGTATATTATCTGATAATAAAGCTAGAACATATGTATTTGGTTCAAATGCTCCAGTATATGTACCAGGTAAAAATGTTGCAGCAAAAACTGGAACAACACAAGATTATCGTGATGCATTGACTCTGGGATATACACCAGAACTTGCTGTAGGTGTGTGGGTTGGAAATAACGATAGCACTTTAATGCGTCCTGGAAGTATTGGCTCAAGGGTTGCAGCGCCTTTGTGGAATACTTTTATTTCTCGAGAATTAGAATCATTACCAGATACACAATTTGAGCCGTATACGGAAGTAAAATCAAATAATTTTATGGTCACAGGTAATCGTCCAAGTGGCGTAGGGGAAACAGGTCAAGTAAATTATACTCATGTAGGAACAGGAAAAAGAATTTCAGAGGAGAAAGCACGAAAAATGGATCCTAAAAAATTAGAAAAAAGATATTCTCAATCATTTGCGGGTCATAGTATTTTGCATTATATTAATAAGGACATGCCGTTAAGTGAGGATGTTAAACCAAATTTTGCTGATCCAATGATGAAATTGTGGGATGAATCATTAGGTGGTAAATATAAAAAAGAATAATAAATTTAAATAAGTTTATAAAAATAAATATGATATATAATATTAAATTTTTAATAATAATCACATTATTTTTTGGTGTATCATTTGAATTTGTTTCTGCGGATGCTTGGTGGGGAGAGGGATACAAGACACCAGAGTGGGTAATTGCACATGGTGGCACACTTATTAATTATAAAGTAACTGGTACAAGTCATACTGATCATTATAAGGCAATGATGTTTCGTGATGGTAAATATGTGGAAGTTGAATTTGGTAAAAATGCACAATTTGATGATGCTAAAGATGGAACATATCTTATTAATTTTTATAAATGTCATAAAAGTTGTAGTGATCACAAGTTTAATAAAAAGACAAAAATTCGAGACAAAGATAAGATTGTTACATCAATTACTATTGTTGCACGACCAGGTCAAACGAATAATTTGATATTTAATGCAGAAAATAAGACGGTACAAGTAATTGGTCGTAGTGGTGGCAAAAAAATAGAGGTAGTGGATCCTTTTGTTGAACAGGTTGCAATAGCAAAAAAATACGATGGTGAAACATGTAATTATGAAGAATCTCAACAACAGTCTAAGCGTTTAAATCAGTTCTTATTTTTATCACATAATGTTGATGCGGAGAAATTTCGTGATGTAAATATTGATTATGGTATATTACCTACATTTTTAGTAAAAAATAATATATAAATTATGTCAGAGAGAATGTCACCAATTGAATTGTATAAAAAAGAAGAAAGCCTTTAAAGGTAACAGATACAATGAAAAAGGGTGCAAGAGAATTGGAAGGAGAAGAAAAAAAGCGTACAGGTGATAGCATAGAGGATGAGCCTGATTATGTTGAAAAATGGCAAAAAAAGTTAAATGAGGAGAATTTACATGAAGATCATAGTACTTATGAAGATAAAAGTACTAAACCTCTTAAAAAACCTTGAATAATTGTCATCTCGAGCGTAGAGATAACGAAGTTGATAGATCTCAAAATTATATAGTATACTAAAACTGTGAGTTTAGAGATTTCTACCCCAGGGCACTATCTCTGTTACGCATTCACCTTGTCTATTTCGCTCCGCCCCGTACCCTACGGTGACGGGGCTCCACTACAGTCGAAATGACACAAAAATAGGTTTCTAAGAAGTCTATTAAATAATTTATTAATAAAAAAAATATGAAAACATTTTTAATTATAGTTTTAATTATTGCACTAATTGGTGCAAGTATCGCAGCATATGTAATGAGATACCAATGGATGACTTGGTTTTAATTAATATTAAATATAAATAATTTATGAAAACATTTGTAATTGTTATTATTGTAGTTGCTCTTATTGGAGGTATCGTTTTTTGGTATGCAAATAGTCATAAAGGTGCCGTATTGCAAAAGACAATTCAATCTATTGATAGCGTTTTAAAACTTGATCAATTAGATGATGACACGAGGGAACAATTTGGTGTAATTCAAGATATTGCAAATATGATGCTTATGCAAGATGATATTACACGTAAATATTTGATGCTTTTGCAAAATAATCTTGAATTACGTCCAGGTGGCGGTTTTTTGGGACAATATGCAGTTATAGAAGTTAAAAATGGTGAGATTTTATCGTATAGTGTAGAAGATACAAATAATTTAGATAATACATATAAATCTGATAGGTTATTGCCAGAAAATTTACAAAAATATCTCAGTGATACAAAAAAAATGAAAATGAGGGATAGTAATTATTCACCACATTTTCCAACTAATGTTGCAGATGCATTACATTTTTATGAGTTGTCAGGAAATGACGCAAATTTTGATGGTGTATTTGCTATTAACGCATCCATATTTGAAGATGTGTTGGCAGTCACTGGTCCGATATCTGTAACAACAAAAGATTATGAAAAATATGGAGAATTTACAAGTGACGGAGGGTTGATGAAATTACAAAGAATAGTAGAAGAACCAGTTTTTCGTGCAGATGAACGTAAAGCATGTGAAAAAGTACTCAAAAAGGCGGATATACCTGAGAATGATGATAGGTGGGAAGATTGTCAATATGATGAGGATGGAAAAAAGATGAAAAAAATGACACATGGCGAGCGTGCAGCACGTAAATATATTATAGATGTAATTGCAAAAGAAATTGTGCCAAAATTAGTAAAATTGGATAAGATAGAACCAATGATTAATATGGTTACAAAAAATTTGAATCAAAAAGATATTCAATTATGGTTTAGAGATGAGGTAGTACAGAAAGTTGCAAAAGATGCTAATTGGGCAGGTGAAGTGGATGAAGGATGGGATGGTGATTATGTGATGATATCAGATGCAAATGTGGGAGCGCTTAAATCTGATTATTATATGAAGCGTGCAATGGAATACAAGGTAGATTTTACAGGTAAGAGTGCAGAAGCAAATGATGCAAATGCTGGGAGGATGGTACGTTATATTGGTGAGGACATAAAAGAGCAAGTGATGGGCGGTACGTTTGTAACAAATAAACCATTGGCAACAGCACGAATGATTTATGAAAATACTGCAACCGAACCCAGTTATTTTAATATGGATTACCATTCGCTTACGAGGCTGTATGTACCAAATGGTAGTAAATGGTATGTACGTGAATGGTTTGAGCCACCTGGAGCAGAACAGGGTGTGTTTGGTGATAAGCAAGTTTATACTTACAAATTTGATGTACTCTTGGGCGATACTATTCCAACGATGTTACAGTACACCTTGCCAGATGCAATTACAGAGGATGGATATAAATTAAAAATTCAAAAACAATCAGGTATAGGTAATATCCCACTGAAAGTTATTGTTATAACCTCTGATGGAAAGGTGCACACAAAGGAAGTGGATTTTGAACATGATATGGTTTTTGAACTACAGGATGTAGAGACGGGAAAAGAATTAGTTGTTGTAGAATAATATTATGAAAAAAGTTATTGTTTCGGATGAAATTATGCAGGAGGCACAGAATATTGTAGATGGTGTATACGCACCACTTACTGGCTTTGTGGATGAGAACGATTTTAAAAGTATTTGTGACAATATGCGACTTGCAAATGGACAAGTATGGGCAATGCCAATTATTTTGGATATTGATGATGTAACAAAGGTTGAAATTAAAGATGAAAAATCTATTACCATTTATAATGGTGAATCAGAATTTGTATTAGAAAATATTACAGTATATGAAGTTGATAAAAAGAAATATGTAAAATTAATTTTTGGTACAGATGACCTCATTCATCCAGGAGTAGAAAGGTTTATGGAATATGGGCGATATTTTGTAAGTGGTGATGTAAAGGTTGTGGATGAAAAAGAATTTGTAACTGATAATAAAAATTATACAAAGCCTGAAGATACAAAAGAGATTTTTCGGAAAAATAATTGGGAGTGCATTTCAGCATTTCAAACACGTAATCCACCACATCGTGCACATGAATTTTTACAAAAACAATCATTGACGTGTGCAGATGGAATTATGATACAACCAGTTATTGGTCCGAAAAAAACGGGAGATATAAAGGATGAATATATCATGGGTTCATATGAAATTTTGATTGATAAATATTTTCCAGAGAATTCTGTTTTTCTAAATACATTTTATACATATATGCGTTATGCTGGTCCGAGAGAAGCAGTTTTTCACGCACAAGTTAGACAGAATTTTGGATGTACGCATATGATAATAGGACGTGATCATGCGGGTGTAGGTGATTATTATGAACCGCAAGCTGCACATGATATTTTTGATGAATTTGAGGATGATATAAATATAGACATTTTGAAATATGAAAATGCAATCTTTTGTGATAATTGCGAAGATAACGTATTTATAAATGGATGTGATTGTGCCAAAGAATGTAAAATAGCATTGTCAGGCACAAAAATGCGTGGACTATTAGAAAAAAAGCAAGAAATTCCAGAAAAATTTATGTATCCAGAAATAGTGGCATATCTAGAATCGCAAGATAATTTATTTTGTTCATAATTTTGTATAGATGTATAATGATTATATTTATTGATATTTTTCACACTTTATGTTAATATTATAGTATAATTTTTTACAACTATTATGAAAAACATGTTGTTTTCACGAAAAATACAAGAGGAGATTAATAAGTGGTTATTTGAAAAAGAAATCATTATTTTGAATGGTCCTAGACAAGTGGGTAAAACGTCTTTATTGAAGTTGATAAGGAACAGGCTACTAGAACAACAGATATCCGATGATAATATATTTTATTTAAATTTGGAAGAATTAAATATTTTAGAAGATTTAAATAAAGATCCAGAAAATTTATTAAAATATATAACAAAAGAAGACGAGAAAAATTATTTTTTTATAGATGAAATACAATATTTGGATAATCCATCAAATTTTTTAAAACATTTGTATGATAAATATTCTGATAAATTAAAAATAATCACAACAGGTTCTTCAAGTTTAGAATTAAAAGCTCAGTTACAAGATTCTCTAGTAGGCAGAAAAGTTTCTTTTTTGATAAATCCACTTTGTTTTGAAGAGTTTTTGCAATTTAAACAAGTTAGATATGAAAATTATTTGTATAAAAATGAAATTCCAGATGAAATAAAAAATAAATTTGATAATGATTTGAGTGAATATTTAATATATGGAGGAATGCCTGCTGTTGTATTGCAATCTGATTTTGATTTGAAACAAAAAATGTTATATGAATATGTAAATACTTATATAAATAAAGATATTCGCTATATAGGAAAAATTGATAATATTTCACAATTTAATACCGTTATTAAATTATTAGCATCTCAAATTGGTAATTTGTTGAATATTTCAGAATTATCAAATACAGCTGATATTTCTAGGAGAAATGTTGAAAAATATATAGAATTATTGGAATACACATTTGTATTGAACAGAGTAAATTCTTTC
>JAOZNB010000039.1 GCA_029933995.1 Candidatus Moraniibacteriota bacterium
TGCAACAATTCTTGCACCATTTTTAATTGTCTTTGCTCGCAATACCTTTTTCTCAATAAGCGTTTCAATTGATACAGTATCACCCTCTGAATATAGCACGTCCAATCTACTTAATGATATTGTAATCTTTTTTGCATGTGGTGATTTAAATCCTCTATTTTTTTTCATTCTCTGCACAAGCGATGTTCGTCCACCTTCAAAAAGAGGATTGATATTACCACCACTTCGTGATTTTTGACCTTTCATGCCCTTACCACTATATGTTCCGCGTTTTCCACCACGACCTATGCGCTTTTTAGCTTTCTTAATTGTAGATAATTCGTGAATCTGCATATATTCAAATTTACTTGTGATTATTTAGTAGTTACTTTCTTCGTTACTTTTTTTGTAGCTTTTTTAGTTATTTTCTTCGTTGTTTTCTTCGTTACTTTTTTTGTAGCCTTTTTAGTTACTGCTTTTTTAGTAGATTTTTTTGCAACAATTTTCTCCTTAGCAACTTTTTCTTCTTTTTTATTCTCTACAGCATCTTCTTTTTTCTCTGTTGCTCTCAGCTGCTTCAAAGCCTCAATTGTTGCTCTAGCAACATTTAATTTATTTGAAGTTCCATATGATTTTGAAACAATATCCTTTACACCAGCAAGCTCAACAACTGTACGAACAGCGCCACCAGCAATAATACCACGACCTTCCCTTGCAGGTTTCATCATTATACGTGCACTAGCAAGTTTTTGCTGAACATCATGTGCAATTGTATGTCCATCAAGATTTACTGTTATCATATTTTTCTTTGCATCAGCAACAGCTTTTTGAATTGCTCCTGAAACATCAGTACCTTTTGACACACCTACGCCAACCTTACCCTTTCTATTTCCTATAACCATAGTCGCACGAAAACGGAAACGTCGTCCACCTTTTACTACACGAGTAACACGAGCCAAATCTAACAATTGTTGATCAAACTCTGACTTTTGTCGTCGACCTCGTCCTTTTTTACGATCTTTTCTCATTACCATACTACAAAGTAAATTAAATGTTTAACCCAGCACCACGAGCACCTTCAGCAATAGCCTTTATTTTCCCATGATACTTATAACCAGCACGATCAAATACAACTTCTGTAAGTTTTTTATCTACTGCCTTTTTTGCAACAAGTGCACCAAGTTTTGTTGCACCTTCTACATTATTTTTAGCACCTTTAATTTCAGAAAGATTTGCAGCTACTAAAGTTGCATCATTTTCATCATCAATAAGCTGAACAGACATTGACCGAAGTGAACGAAAAACATTCATCCGTGGTCGTGTTACTGTTCCTGCTATCTTTGCACGTACTCGTTTTGCTCGGTGCAATCTTTTGTCATTTCTTGTTCTTTCCATAAGCTTAACTTAAATAGTATCTATTATGCTGCTGCTGCAGCTTTCTTACCTTCCTTGCGTCTCACATGTTCATCATCATATTTGAATCCTTTACCTTTATATGGCTCGACTGGTTTAAGCGCTCTAATATTTGCAGCAAACTGACCGACTACCTGCTTATCAACACCAGAAATAGTCATCATTTGACCATCAATCACAACTTCAATCCCTTCTGGAATATCCACCAATACAGGATGTGAAAAACCAAGTGCAAGATCAACTTGTTTACCCTTTACTGCCATACGATAACCAACACCATTTAGTTCTAATTTCTTTTCAAAGCCTTTTGAAACACCTGTTATCATATTTTGCACTAAACGTGATGTTGTACCCCACATTGCTTGTGCAATTTTAGCATTTCGTGACTTTTCTACATGTATACCATCATCCTCAACGGTAACTTTAATGGCACTATGAACTATCATCGAAAGTTCACCCTTTGAACCTTTGACTTTAATTTCAGTTCCTGTCATTTCCACAGTAACTCCACTTGGGATTTCAATTGTCTTTTGACCAATACGACTCATATATTTACCTTAACTTAAATTTTACCAAACTTCACAAATTACTTCACCACCAAGACCCTTCTTTCGTGCGTTTTTACCAGTCATCACACCCTGTGATGTTGATATTACAGAAATACCAAATCCATTTTTTACCTTATGGATATCAGTTTGTTTCGTATAAACACGCTGCCCCTGCTTGCTAACTTGACGGATACCTTCGATTGATGATTTTTTGAGAGTACTTGAAACTTGATCGTACTTCAATGTGATACGAATATTCTCAAACTTATCATTATCCTCATCTGCAACACGCTCAACCTTTTCAATAAAGCCTTCCTTTACTAAAACTTCTGCAATAGCAAACTTAATTTTAGACATAGGCATAACAACCTCGCTGTGTCCTACAACACTGGAGTTACGTATACGTGTTAACATGTCACTAATTGAATCGATCATAATTACTTATCATTTAAATATCAAACTATTTTTGAAAAATTTACAATTTTACCAACTACTCTTCTTTACACCAGGCAATTCACCTTTACTCGCTAATTCACGAAAGCAAATGCGACAAATACCAAAATAACGCATATATGATCTCTTGCGACCACATTTCCAACAACGATTAACTTTTCTCGTTGAAAATTTTGGTTTTTTATCTGCTCGTGCTTTTACTGATGTCTTTGCCATAATGATTATATAAATTAAATTATTCGTCTTCTTTTTGTAATGGAAATCCCAACACTCTATACAACTTTTCCGCATCTTCTTTATTATCAGCAGTTGATACTAGGGTTATCTGAAAACTAAATGGATTTTTTACACTTTCTGCAAAAATTTCAGGAAAAATCGTATGTTCCTTAATGCCAATATTCAAATTTCCACTTTCATCTATTACCTTTGCTTCAATTCCATGAAAATCACGTACACGAGGCAAGGCTGTAGAAACTAATCTATCTAAAAAATCCCACATTCTTTGTCCATGTAAAGTCACTTTCATTCCAACATTCTGTCCTTCGCGAATTTTAAATCCAGAAATTGACTGACGTGCTTTTGTCTTAATTGGCTGTTGTCCTGTGATATCTCGCAAGCTTTGCTCAATTTCAGCAAGAGCTTCTTTATTCTTATCGAACTTACCCGTACCTGTATTTACTACAACTTTTTCAATACGAGGAACAAGCATGACGTTGTCTAAACCAAGATCCTTTTGCAAATCTGCAATAGAATCATTATATTGTTGTTTGATTGTTTTTACTGTACTCATAAATATCTATTAATCTATTTCTTTACCACTCTTCTTTGATATACGCACTTTTGTACCTTCTTTTACTACAAATCCAACACGTGTTGGTTTATCAGTATGAGGACACACAAGTGCAACATTTGATATATCTATTGATGACTCAACTGTAATACGCTCTCCCTTTTGTCCCATCTGACGAGGTTTTACATGTTTTGTGACCATATTCAATTTTCTAACAGTGACTTTCATATCTTTTGGGGATACAGCAATAACCTCACCGCGCTTTCCACGATCCTTACCAGCTATAATCTCAACTTTATCACCTTTCTTAATCTTTAACATATCTCTATAAATTTATCACAACTTTTACAAAACTTCTGGTGCCAATGACACAATTTTACTATAACCTTTTTCACGTAATTCACGTGCAATTGGTCCAAATATACGTGAACCCTTTGGTTCTTTATTATCCGGATCAATCAATACAGCTGCATTTTCATCAAATCTAATATATGAACCATCTTTACGTCTTGTCGCTTTTTTCTGTCGTACAATCACAGCTTTCACGACATCACCTGCTTTAACACTTCCTCGTGGCTCTGCTGTTTTTACAGATGCTACGATAATATCACCAATATATGCATATCGACGCTTTGAACCACCAAGAACCTTAAAACATTCGATGTCTTTTGCTCCTGAGTTATCTGCAACTTTTAGCCATGTTTCTGCCTGAATCATACGTTTCTCTTAAAAATTCTTTAAAATTATTTTACACTAAATCTTTTGTCCTTACTCATTGGTCGTGACTGCACAATTTCAACTACATCACCGACCTTATAAGCATTATTCTCATCATGTACCTTATATTTCTTTGTAGAATTATACTTTTTGTGATATTTCTTGTGTGTCTTAAATGTATCAACTGCAACAACTATAGTCTTATTCATTGCATCTGACACAACAGTTCCCTTCAGTGTCACTAATTGTTTCTTTTCTTGAATCATAAAATTAATTTATATATATTACGCGTTACACTTTTCACCTAAAACTGTCATCACGCGTGCTAAATCCTTTCTTGCCTTACGAATATCACAATTATTCTGTGATTTCTTCATCATAAGATCCATCTGTGCCTGGTGAATATTTGCCTTAAGCTCATCTACTAAGACTAATAATTCATCAACCGTTTTTTCTCTAAGTTCAACAACTTTCATACTATAAACATTAACTATTCATTATGCTTTGAAACAAATTTTGTTCTTACGCTAAATTTGTGTCCTGCCAACCGAAACGCTTCTCGTGCCATTTTCTCATCAATACCATCAACTTCAAATATGACTTTTCCAGGTTTTACTTTTGCAACATAGTGATCAACAGCACCCTTACCTTTACCCATAGGAGTTTCATCACCTTTCTTTGTCATTGGATGATCTGGGAAAATACGAATCCAATATTTACCAGTTCTCTGCATATATCTCGTGACTGTACGTCTTGCAGCCTCAATTTGTCTTGCAGTAATAAGTCCTGACGTAGTTGCTTTGATACCATAGCTACCAAAACTAACGGTTGTACCGCGTTTTGCTTTTCCTTTCAATACACCACCTCGATGCATTTTTCTATGTTTTACTTTTCGTGGCATTAACATAATCTTTTCCTAAAAACACTCAAATTATTTATTCTTCCCTTTAAAAATTTCTCCTTTATACACCCACACTTTAACACCAATCGCACCATATGTAGTCCTAGCTGCATACCTAGCAAAATCAATATCTGCACGCAATGTGTGCAAAGGAATAGTACCTTCACTCAACCATTCAACACGAGACATCTCTACCCCATTTAGTCGTCCAGACAATTGAATCTTCATGCCTTTTATATTTCGATTCTTTGTAGCTTGCTCAAGAGTTGTCTTAAGTATACGTCTAAATGGCATACGTTTTTCCAACTGTTCAGCTACATCTTGTGCTACTAATGCAGCATTTTCTTCAAACTGCTTAATTTCTCTGATATCAACCTTAACATTCACTTTTTCTCCTGCAAAAAATTCGCTTTTAACAAAGGCAATTAAATCCTCAATACCATTACCACCACGACCAATAATCATTCCTGGCCTTGATGTTTTGATAATAATTTTAACATCTTTTGCATTACGTTCAATTTCTACATCAGCAATAGCTGCATGTGCCCATTTTTTCATTATAGCACGTCGTAACATGACATCTTGTTCCAATAATTTTGAATAATCACTACCACCAAACCAACGTGATCGCCATGTCGTTGTTATACCTAAACGTAAACTTTTTGGATTTACTTTCTGACCCATAATACAAATATTATTTACTATCCTTTTTTTGCGAATTAGCTTCTTTTTTTGTCGCAGTTTTTCTTTTAACCGACTTCTTTTTTGTCTTTGCATTTGCTGACTTTTCTGCTAAAACCACACGCACACGTGATGTTCGCTTCAAAATTTTTGATGCACGACCATATGCTCGTGGAATCCATCTTTTCAACGTTGGACCTTCTCCAACTGTAACATCTTCAATATATAAATTTTTACTTTTTAATTTAAAATTATTTTCTGCATTAGCAACTGCACTTTTTAGCAATTTCTGCATTGGCTCCGCAGTTTTACGCAAATCATAACTAAGAAACCCTATTGCTTCATCAACTTGTGCACCTCGCACACGATCAGCAACAAGTCGCACCTTTCTTGGTGAAATACGTAGATTATTCAATTGTGCTGTTACTTTTGTCATAATTCTTTAATTAAAATCTTTTTTGATAAATTAAGGTCTCTGATTTACTGATTGATCTATATCTTTTTGCATCTTACCACCATGTCTAGTAAACTTTCTTGTTGGAGAAAATTCACCAAGTTTATGTCCAACCATCTCCTCAGATACTAATACATCAATGAAATCTTTTCCATTATGCACTGCAAATGTGAAACCTAACATTTCTGGAGTAATAGTACATGCACGTGCCCATGTCTTTATAACACCCGTTTCTTTTGGTGTTTTACCATCAATCTTCTTGATGACTCTTTCATCAACATATAAACCCTTTTTCAGTGATCGACTCATAAACTTATCTTATTATTTCTTATGCCTTTTTTGAATGATATATTTTTCGCTGTTCTTTCCCTTTCTCCGTGTACGCACACCTAGTGCAGGTCGTCCCCAAGGTGTCTTCGGATATTTCAAACCAATTGGTTGACATCCTTCTCCACCACCATGTGGATGATCTACTGGGTTCATAGCACTACCTCGTACTGCTGGTCTCTTACCCATATGAAATGATCGTCCAGCCTTACCTATCTTTACAGTATTGTGTTCAAAATTACTTATAGGACCAATCGTTGCATAACATTCTGCATTAATAAGTCGAATTTCTCCAGATGGCATTTTTAATTGTGCATACTTTTCATCTACACTCATAACCAATGCACTATTTCCAGCACTACGTATAATTTGACCACCCTTGCCAGCTTTCATTTCAACGTTTGACACAACTGTTCCTGATAAAATATTTTTAAGTTTTGTACGATTACCCTCTTCAACTGCAACATTTTCACCAGAAATCACTTTTGCTCCAACACGCATATTTTCTGTTGCAAGTATATATCTCTTTTCACCATCTGCATATACAACCAAAGCAATTAATGCACTTCTATTTGGATCTCTTTCAATTGCAGTAACTACTCCAGGAATATCAAACTTGTCTTGTTTGAAGTCAACCATACGGTACATTTTCTTATGCCCTACTCTACGATGTCTTACAGAAATTTTTCCATTACTACGACCACACTTTTGATTTAGCGATACGCACAATGATTTCTCTGGTTTTTTATCTGTAACAGCAACAGGCTTCACAATAGACATATTGCGCCTTCCTGCATTATTCCTTTTGTATACTTTAATTGCCATAATTCTGACTTAAATTTATCAACGTTATATTTATACTCCCTCAAAAACTGCAATATGATCTCCATCCCTTAATGTCACGATTGCTTTCTTGTACATTTTTTGATATCCACGATCTTGTTTTACTGTACGTCTTTTCGGCTTTACTACTATAACATGTACATTTTCAACATGAACATTATACATTTCCTCAATAACTTTTTTTACAACCAATTTTGTAGCAGTCTTTGCAACACGAAATGTGTATTTATGATTTTCTACCATTGCATGTGACTTCTCTGTTACTATTGGTGCAATAATTGTGTTATATGCACCTGCAGTAGACGCAACATCAGTTTTTGCATCATCCTTTGATGCTTTTTTCGATGTAGTCTTTTCTTTCACAACTGCCTTTTTCCCAGTAGATTCATCTTTATTGTCTTCTTTTTTATTACCGAAAATTCCCATATATTCTTTATTAATTATGCAGTGTATTTATTAACTAACTGATCAACAGAATCTTTACTTAAAATTAAATACTCTGCATTCAAAACGTCATATACATTTAATTGATTTGTTTCCATTGCATTAACCTTTGTTATATTACGTGCTGCAATATAATTTCCAGATTCTTTTGCAGAAAATCCCATCACCATGCTCTTATATAATCCCATTTCAGACAGCATACCAGCAACAATTTTTGTCTTTTTGTCAGTCACATCTAATGATTCAATAATACGAATCTTATCTCCACGAGCTTTCTCAGATATTGCTATCAATAATGCTTTTTGTTTCATTTTTTCATTAATAGATTTCTTGAAATTTCGATTTTTAAGAGGACCAAATGTGATACCACCACCACGCCAGATAGGGTTACGAATTGAACCTGTTCGTGCATTACCTGTTCCCTTTTGTTTCCATGGTTTTTTACCACCACCACGCCTGTCTGACCGAATCTTTGTATGTGCACTACCACTACGCCTATTAGCTGCTTGCGCAACATATACTTGATGTAATAACGCATTATTTGCTTCAATACCAAACACACCTTCGTCGAGTGTAATGTCGCCTGCTTTTTTTCCTTCCAAATTGTATATGTCTATCTTTGTCATAACTTTATCAATCAAACTTTTATCGTACACTTGTAATTTCAACAATGCGACCAGCCACTCCAGGAACAGCTCCCTTTATTGCGATCATATTATTTTCCTTATCAACTGCAACTACTTGTAAATTACTTGCTGTTATACGATTTCCACCCATTCTTCCAGCCATTTTCTTTCCTTTCAATACATGTTGTGGATATGCACTACCAATTGACCCCGGAGAACGAAGTGCATGGCGATGACCATGTGTTGCAGGCCCACCTTTGAACCCATGTCTCTTTACAACACCCTGAAAACCTTTTGCTTTACTAACAGCAGATACTCTTACCTTATCACCAACTTCAAATACATCAACAGAAATTGTATCTTTTTCTTTATAATCTTTTATATTATTAACACGAAATTCTCTTACATGCTTTATATTTTTTGTCTTATCAATAGAAAGTCGTACGGCCTTATAGCCATCACGCTCTTCATTTCTAATCTTATCTATTAGATTAGGTACTACAGTAACAAGAGTTACATTTTGTGCACCATCTTCATTATAGATTGTTGTCATTCCAGATTTTTTTCCTAAAACGAATTTCATAATATCGTAAATTTAGTTTCAATAAATTCTAATAGAATTTTGAATAAATGATTTAGAACTATGTGTTTGATGTAAATCCTCTTTGCCAGAAATACGCCAAACACATTGCTCTAAATTTTTCAAATAAAAAACGGCTTTAAACATGAAGCCAGATTTATATTCTTCTATATTATTATATAGAAAAACCTTTTACTTGTCAAGACCTTTTAAAATCTTGGCTAGTAAATCACTATCTAGCTCGATGAGTATCTATAAAATACAATGAAAAATAATCATTCTATTTAGAGACTTTAACGAAACTGTTTGTTAAACACAACATACATCAATAAAATATATGCCTACTACCTACTTTTTTGTCAGCTACTGTATTTATTTAAATATTTATCAAATAATTGATAAACAAAAAAAATAACTACATTTTTACTTCAATACTTACACCAGCTGGAAGATCGAGATTTGTCAAATCCTCAATTGTTTTTGGTGAGGGGTTGATAATATCAATCAATCGCTTATGTGTACGCATCTCGTATTGCTCACGTGCAGTTTTATGCACAAAAGTAGACTTGTTTACAGTCATCTTTTTAATTTGTGTTGGTAACGGTACAGGACCGATTACATTAGCACCCGTCCTAGCTGCTGTTTCAACAATTTGTTTTGCAGATTTATCAATAACTTTATTATCGTACGCTTTTATTTTAATACGTACGCGAGTTGATGCTGCTTCTTCTTTCTTCGCCATTGCGAAATAACACACTTAACAAATTATATCTCCATAAAAATGAGAGAAGGGGTAACTCTAGCAAAATACTAGAGTTACTTACTTCTTCCATCAATTACTTGGTGATTTTCGTTGCTACACCAGCACCAACTGTTCGTCCACCTTCACGAATTGCAAATCGCATTCCTTCTTCCATAGCTACCAAAGAACCAAGTTTCACTGTCAAAGTAACAGTATCACCAGGCATTACCATCTCTGTTCCTTCTGGCAAAATAACTTCACCAGTCACATCTGTTGTACGGATATAGAATTGTGGTTTATAACCTTTGAAAAACGGAGTGTGACGTCCACCTTCTTCTTTTGTAAGAATATATACTTCACATTCAAATTCATCATGTGGAGTAATACTTCCTGGCTTTGCCAAAACTTGTCCACGTTCAACATCTTCTTTCTTTGTTCCTCGAAGCAAGATACCAGCATTATCACCAGCCTCACCATGATCAAGATTTTTGTTGAACATTTCAATTCCAGTTACAGTTGTTGTCTGTGTATCACGAAGTCCCACGATTTCAACCTCATCATTTAAATTTAGTTGTCCACGATCAATTCGTCCTGTTACAACTGTTCCGCGACCTTCAATTGAAAAGATATCCTCAATAGGCATCAAAAAGTCTTTTTCTGTATCACGTTCTGGGGTAGGAATTTTTTCATCAAGTGCATCCAATAAATCAAGCATTGGTTTTGCATCTGCATCATCAGCACTAGTTGTTTCAAGAGCTTTGATTGCACTACCACGAATAATTGCAGCATTTTCTCCATCAAATTCATATTTTGTCAAAAGTTCACGAACTTCTTCTTCTACCAACTCAACCAATTCCTCATCATCAACTTGATCAGTTTTGTTAATAAATACGATAATTTCAGGTACACCAACTTGTCTAGCAAGTAGAATATGCTCACGAGTCTGTGGCATAGGTCCATCAGTAGCACTCACCACCAGGATAGCACCGTCCATCTGTGCAGCACCTGTAATCATATTTTTGATATAATCAGCATGTCCTGGACAGTCAACGTGTGCGTAATGTCGTTTTTCTGAATTATACTCACAGTGAGCTGTTGCAATAGTTATGCCACGCTCTTTTTCCTCTGGAGCATTATCAATTTCATCAACATTCTTTTTTTCTGCAAGTCCTTTCAAAGATAGTACATGCAAAAGTGCAGCAGTTGTAGTTGTCTTACCATGATCAACGTGACCAATTGTTCCCACATTTACATGCGGTTTACTGCGATCAAAATCTTCAGCCATATTTTTGTCTTGTGCTTCACAAACGATTAACCACGTAAGTGAGCATATAAATTAATTATAAATAAATTTTAAACATAAAAAAACTAATACAGATATTATAGACAATTTTTTTTATCTACGCAAGTGTATTTATTTCTGTTTTTACCATCGTAAGTTCAAAACAGTATAACTACCTTACCACCAATTGTTTTTGTTGTCAAATGTTTAAACACTAACCTAAAACTCATTAAAGAATTTCATAGTTATCCACATCATAAATCATCCAAACTGTCGAATATTATTCCAAAATACCATCCAAGTTTACATCATACAAAATCTGCTCTCCAACTAATCGGTAATTAATCAATTCTTTTTCATCAAACCAAATCTTTGTCTCTCTCTCCGCCTCCTCTGGACAATCGCTGCAGTGGATCAAATTACGAACTGCTCGTTCATCAACCCCAGAAAGATCATATGAGTCAATTGTAAAATCACCTCGAATTGTACCAACATCTGATGAAAGAGGTTCTGTCGCTCCCACAAGCTTTGACACAACGCCCACAGCTTCATTTCCTTCAAGCACCATAGCTAGCACTGGTCCTGATGTCATAAATATAGCTAATTGCTTTATAATATCCTTTCCATATTCGATTTCATCCTTCTCTACTGACACACCAGCTTCTTTGCGAGCTTTTGCAATATTAGCACCCTTTTCCAAAAACCACTCATCAGTCTTATTATAATGTTCCCAACATTGTTCCTCTGTAGGCACCAACAATTTAAAACCTACAAACTTCAATCCTGTTCGTTCAAAACGTGAAACAATATCACCAACCAAAGCCCTCTGTACACCATCTGGTTTAATAATTACAAATGACCTCTCTCTTCTTGCTGTTTTTTCCATATAATTATAAATAAATAAATAGTTACAAAACATTACAAAGAATTATAACAGTATAATAAATGATATGCAACTATACGTTATACCCCATAAAGAATGTCACTCAAGCCATTAGTGCATATCTCATAAATA
>JAOZNB010000119.1 GCA_029933995.1 Candidatus Moraniibacteriota bacterium
ATGTAAAAACCACCTATGATTTAGGTGGTTTTTGTTTAGGGGTGTGAGGGATTACTTACTGCCGCGAGTCTGAAAACCTCCAAAAACCTTTTGTACTCACGTTTTTGTTATTCCAGAAAATATTATTTGCTGTAGTGACAGTGTTTATGCGTTGCCATGCCGTAACCTTGTCGAAGGTTGGTGTCTATCTTGATGATATACAAATAAATTTATCCAGAATCCAGATTATATCAGTAAACGTCTAGATTCCTGATAATGATATTTCTAACCAATATTGGATGGACAGGTCAATGACACTGTCCCTACGAAAAATATACATTTCTGGAATGACACGCAGTAAAGTTTTTTGTTTTATTTAAAGGATATTTGAGGTTTTCAGACTCGCAGTTACTGTTCTATTATTTATAATGCAAATGATAATATTTTATCATTTGTTGAGATAATTGCTTCATTTCTTTTTTCATCCACTATAAATGAGGTTGCTTGTGCAAAGTCAGTATGTGTGAATTCTTCTATTTTTTTACCAGAACCTTTTTTGACTTTGAATAGCTTGTTGTTTTCTGTATCAAGAAGCCACATGTATCTTGTGTCTTCAGTTGTATATATTAAAAATATGTTTTTAATATTAGCACTTTGAGAAAAAGAGGATTCTTGCCCTTTTGTGAATTTAGTGATTTTACCATCACTTGCTGTATAGATATCGTCATCAATTGCTAAAGTTGTTGCTTGAGACAAGTCAGTTGTTTTCGCCAACCAGTCCTTTCCATCAGAGAAACCACCATCTTGTCGTGTGAATCTTTTGATCATTGAATTATCCATTGTGTAGATGTATGTCATAAATGTTCCAAGTTCTTTAATTTTTGTGTGGTCAAGTGTTGGGATATTTTCTTGTTTTGTAAATTTTTTGGTAGATGGACTAAATGAATATAATTCATTTTTTGTAGTAAGAAGAAAAATCAAATCAAGATCATCCATGGGTGTAACTAGTTCAATTTCTCCAGCATTTTTTGGAATCGAAAAACTATCATTTTTGTTTCTGTCAAAGATTATAATTGCATCTTTTGTAATGCCAATTTGTCTATCATTAATAAACGTAGCTGAAGTTGTGTCAGTATCTTCCAATAATATTGTAGGGTCTTCTATTGTATCTTGTGAGGTAGAATCTTTTGGTAGATTTGATGATTCTTCCATATCTTTCGTTAGCACTTCTTGTTCAGTGGCAGATGTTTGAATATCTTCATTTTTTGAAGTATTTGAGAGTTTGAAAAATAGCAAAGGTGTAATGATAGTAAATGCTAATATACCAATCGTTATTAGTTTTGTTTGAATGTTCATGTTGCGCCATAGTTTTGTGATATTGTGCACACTTGGTAATATTGAGTGTTTCTTACTATCATCTATCTTGTCAATAGAGCTGCTGAGAGTCGAATCAATGGTTATTTGCTTGTGATTTTTTAGATTTGTGATGAAATTGATGCATGCTGAAGAAGTATTTTTAGCTGTCTTCTTGGTTATTGTACACAGCTTATATACAGCATTTCTTGTTTTTTTCTGTACGTTAGAAAATTTCTTTTTAGTAGTTGCAGAGGAGTTTTCTTTTGTAGTAATGTTTATATTTTCATAATTATCAAATTCTTCTGAAGAGTTGTTGGTTTGTGATTGGGGTAGCTTTTCAGGTTTTATAGTCTCCTTATTCTTAAGATTAGATACCTTTTTTGAAATTGTATGTGAGTGTTTTGAAGTTGTTTCTTTTAATGTTTCAATAAAGTTATTCCAGCTCTCTTGTATTTTTTCAGTTGATGTCATTTCTTTAATTGGCTCAGTATTACCTTGAATATGGATGTGACCAGTGCGTGGATCTGTATATTCAACAGGCTCCTGTAAGGTTAAATCATCAACATCCATTTGTTCATCAACGTCTTGTGTAACATCAGTTGGCGGGGTCACTTCTTCTGTGTCAAAGGCATCAGCACCAAATATATTTTTTGGAACATCTTTGTATGTAACTGGTTTAATTTGTGTTTGGGGATTATTTTTTTGAGCAATGTCAATAATTGTTGTTGTGGCAAGTGAGCATTCATTCGTTAGGGCCGTTTCTATAAATTGAATAAAATTATCTAGCCCAAAACGAATTGCATTTTTCTGTAATTCTTCTATTGATACTAAATCAAGTAATTCTTGTGATGTAATAATAATTTTATCATGGGGGCATAAATCGCCGCTTGATATATCGACAAATGTTTTTAGTGGGTTCTCAGATGCTTCTGTGGATGCAAGCCCCTCGCTGATATTTAAAAGGATATTATCTCTTAATAAAAAAATATTAGCATTACCTGTAACACTGAAATGAATGGATGTATCATTCACAACACATACTACACCATCAATTGTACCGAGCCAATCCACATTTCCAATGTTAGCAATTTCTTCAAGAGCTCTATTTATATGATGCAGAGTTAATTCAAATTTTTCTTCTGTAGGTTTTTCTGTAGATGAAAAATATTTCTTCTTAACTTCAGAGGCTAAAAAATTAACAATATTTTCTGATGAGGGGGAGTCATCACGCACGATGAAAAAACCAAGTATATTACCGAGATCTTTTTGTGTAAAATTTACACTATTATAATTAAATTGTTCAATAAATGCACGTTGTTTAGAATTTTTCACAACAAAAACATTAGACACATCAATATCTAATGAAGTGTGTTCATCTATGCAATTTTTATTTTTTTGTTTCATATCTTTGTATATTTTAATTATACAAGTATTTGACATAAGTGCAAAGTTTAGTGAGGGTTGTATGAAAATATATATAAAATAGATAAAGTCACTTTTCTTGTAAATGGTTATATATTTGAAGAGTTGGGTAACTTTTTATTTTTTATAGGTAAGATGTCTAAAATATTTTTTAGACATCTTGAATTTTGA
>JAOZNB010000120.1 GCA_029933995.1 Candidatus Moraniibacteriota bacterium
CAGAAAGCAACTTGTCTATTCAGAAGATGATAAGAAATTTGCAAAATCAGATATATTATTTGAATTATTTATAGGTTTAAAATTAAATTATTTTAAAATGTTTAATCATTATTCATATTTCACACTTTGGAATATTGCATATCAACAAACGATGGTATTACTGCCGTATCTTATAATGGCCCCATCACTTTTTATTGGAGTTGCAAGTTTAGGGGTAGTAACTCAAACAGGAAATGCTTTTGGAAAAGTAAATAGTAGTTTTTCATATTTGATTGACCATTGGACAGAAATAACAAAATTTTTATCTGTGATAAAAAGATTAAAAGAGTTTGAAATATTATTATTAAAAGAGCAAAGATGAAAAAATTTAATTGTATTGAGGGTTGTGGAGAATGTTGTCGATACATAGATCTTGTAGACGGGTTAAAGCATTTACAAAATGGAGATGGAATATGTAAATATTTGGCTAATAATAGATGCTCTATTTATGAAACTAGACCAGAATTATGTAGATATGATGCTCTATATGAAATAGTAAAAGACACAATGACACCAGAGGAGTATGACAAAATTGCAGTAACATATTGTGAACAGTTACAAAATATAAAATTAGTAAGGAGCTATAATGGTTAAAAAACATCGTCTACTAAAACAGCAAATTAGACACTCAAAACAAGATGTGAAGCGTATTAAACAAGAGCAAGATCTAGGAATATACCCTAAAGTATTTCAATTTCCCATTGGTCTACAATTTGAGCTTACATCAAAATGCAATCTCTTTTGTAATCACTGCTATAATAATTCTGGGGAAAAAGAGAATAGAGATGATATGACAATCAACGACTGGAAAATGCTAGTTGATGATATTATAAAAAATGGCGGTCTTTTTCAATGTATAATTTCAGGTGGTGAACCTTTAATGTTAGGAGACCACTTATTTGAAATTATGGATCCACTACATAGTGATGGTACAGGATTTGTTTTGATTACAAATGGTATGCTGGTTAGCAAAGATATTGTTAAAAAATTAAAAAAGTATGATTTTTATTGGATTCAAGTTTCAATTGATGATGTATTGAACACGGCTCATGACAAATTTAGAGGCAAAGAAGGCAGTTGGGAAAAGGCAGTGACTGCTGCATATCTATTTGCTGGGGCAGGAATGCCTTTGAGAATTGCACATTCAGTTACTCCTGAAAATCTACCTAGACTCCCACAAATGATAGATTTAGCCTACAAGATAGGGGCATCATCTATAGTTTGTGGTAGTATAATGCCAAGCGGTAGAGCTACTAAAAATAAAGATATATATTCCAATCAAGATGACTTTTTCAATAAAATGTATGCTATTATTGAGGATAATCAGATGAGATATAGTGGCAAAATGGAAGTATTGACAACTCTTGATTTAGCTTCAGATATGGATTCAAAAAAAGAGACTCCAAATACTACGGCTGTAGTTAGACCAAATGGAAATGTCCGATTGGATTGCACTATGCCTTTTACGGTTGGCAATGTATTAAGAGAAAATATTGCAGATATTTGGCGTAAGGTAGGTGCTAGTTCTTGGAGTGATGAGCTTGTCAAGGACTATATTGGCAAAATAGATGAGTTTGGAAATCACCCAACTCATACGAATCATAATGATTTAGATATTAAATTAGGAGGAAATGGATGAAAAAAGTATATGTTAAACCAATGGTTATGAATAATAATGGGACAGTTTATGGATTACCAACTGTTTTAGCAGTTGGAGCAGTTGCAGCAGCCGTTGGAGCATCTTCTGTTGCTGTTGGCAAACTTGTAGGCAACATAGTGACACATAAAATATTATCCAGCAGAAAAATTTCAGGAGTATTAACATGAGCAAAAAGAAATATTTTTCGCCAATAGTAAAGACTGACTTTCCATCTGTTGGAATGGCAGTACCTCTAGCTTTTTTTTCTGCTGCAACTGCAGCGGCGGCTGTGACTGGTGCAGCGGTAGGAGCTGTTGCAGCTGCAAAATTAATGGGAGATGACAGATCCTTAAAATATAAAGTTATATCTAGCAGAGAAGTAGAAGGCTTGCTTTTATGAGCTACTTACCATTTGTGTATGATAAGTATAAAGATTTAATTATTAAGCCATCTTTTCGTAAATCAAGAATAGATAATAAGTTTTTGATTATTTTAAACGAAAAATTAGAAACAATTTATTTGACCAATACAGCCAAAGAGATGATAATAATTATATCTGATGGTATAACAGTAGATGGCTTATTCCAAAAAATGTTTACTGAATATGATATTGACGAAATGACACTTAAGAGTGATATTATAGATTTTATTAAAGATATGCAATGGAAGGATATTATTTCCATAAAAATAAATAGATCTGAGAATTAGTCAACATCGTTAACTCTAAACTTCACCGTGCAGGTTCTTATGGACTTGTGACTCGTTCAGGTGGACTATTTAACGAGCTTTCAAACATCATCGCTATCAACACTGATGGTATTGCAGAGGGTGTAGCTATCTGTAATGATAAATTTGTAGGATCTGTATTTATCTACAATCTTCTTAGAATGGAGAAGAACCCAGAAGTTAAATCTAGGCTCAATTCGTATTAAGTGTGGGTAGCTATTTTTTCCAAATTATATGCCCGTAAATAGAGGCTTAGAAATATGAATTTTAGAGAAATAAACACTTTCTTCATATAACGCGTATTGAGCCTAAATATATGATTTCATCGCTTCTGGTACTCTAAACGCATTCTTCATCGTTGGTAGAAGCATCGGTTTCATCGGTCATGTACTTGATGAGAAAAGACTTGCAATGCCAATGTATAGACATCCAATGG
>JAOZNB010000040.1:0-7122 GCA_029933995.1 Candidatus Moraniibacteriota bacterium
GCTTGCTTTTTAATACTTACCACCATAATAGTATCTGCCAAAGTTCCTCCACCAGTAACACCCTTGCCACGCATACCTAAAAGAACGATATTTATTCGCCCATCTTCTTCACCATCAAGTTTATTTTCTACAAGAGGAAGTGACTTTACAAGACTTCCCAAAACATTACTATTTGGAGCAATCTTATCAATAACCTTTGTAGCTGCAAATGCACAACCACCCAAAAGTACAACCACAATTACAATAATTATAATTATTTTCTTTATTTTCTTTTTTTTATCAACTTGTTGATCACCTTGTTTAACATAAGAAACGTTGGGGGAACTTTGCTGTGTTGACTTTGTAGACCTTCTCATAATTTACTAGATTTAATATAAACAAAAAAATTATAGTGATTTATACACTAATTGCAATTTTATAGCTGACGTATGCCAAGAAAATTTTTCTTTTTGCATTTGAGCCACTATCAAAACACCTTCCCTTATACTATCATTAACTAAAGCATCATACAACACTCTCGTACATTGGTCAACATTACACACATCAAAATATAAGACACCATTTGCTCCGATTTCTCTATGTGAAGGTATATCACTAGCCACAACAACTGTATTAGTCTCAAATGCTTCTAATATTGGCACACCAAATCCTTCATATAATGATGGAAATGCAAAAACTTGTGCCTTTGCAAATATATCAAATTTATCTTCCTCGTCTACATAACCAGTAAAAATAATCTTTTCTTTTAACTTTGAATATTTATCAATTATTTGCTCGATGTTGCTATCAAAATTATGAGACTGTCCACCTACTAATACCAAATCTACATCATCAACATCTTTCACTAACTGTGCAAAAGCCTCTATCAAAAATGGGATATTTTTACGTGGCTGCATCGTCCCAAGTGCCAAAATATACTTTTCTGGCAAATTATACTTTTTTTGTATTACGTCATAATCCTGCCCAGATTTTTTAATATTGACAGCATTATACACTACACTAATTTTTTCTGGTGCTACATTATAATATTTTATAATTTCATCTTTTGTAAATTGTGACACTGCAATTATTTTATCAGATTTATTTAGCGCTCTAGGTATCAATTTATTTAGAAAGAAAGCGTCTTTTTTTGAAATTAATTCTTTGTGCACGTGAAAGGACACATCATGAATATGCGTCACGATCTTTGTGTGCACAGGCATGAAAAACGGGATAATATATTGCGTATGATAAATATCAATTTTTTCCTCCATGCAATATCGTGCAACCCTCCAACCATTCCACACAAATTTATTACCACTTCCCAACTGTACAATTGTAAAATTATTTTTATTCAGAATTCCTAATTGTTTTTTAATCTTCTCTATGACATCATTTTCACGTTTATCAATTAACAAACGATAATCAATATCAATATCAATCTGTGCAAGATTTTTAACCAATTCAAAAAACACCACCTCATCACCAGTACGTCCTTTGCCAATATTTCGAATATCAATTGCTATTTTCATATCTTGTATTATTATTTTTTGATAATATTATCTATTACCTAACGCACCAAATAATTTTTCTTCATGTTTCTTGATACAATTGTATTTTTTGGGTGTGCCAGTATCTAAAAAAAATTACAACAAATTAAGATAATCTAACCCTAAATATGCCGTCTCAGTATCTGTCATATTTCCTGTGTGCAACTGCTTACGAAAATCTTCCAATGATAATAAGACAACTTCAATTTCCTCATTAGGGTCTAATTTAGGCTCGCTAATACATTTGCAATTTGTCGCAACAAATGCATATCTATGCAATGTTGAATACCCACAACCATAGACCTGTGTCACAAATTCTATATCTCCCGCATAGCCAGTTTCTTCTAGTAATTCTCGTGCAATTGCATCCTCTGGCGTCTCACCATCATCTTTGCCTCCTCCCGGTAATTCCAATAGAATTTTCTTCGGACCCGGTCGAAATTGCTTTGCCAAGATAACCTGATTATCCTCGGTAAGTGCTAAAACACACACAGGATTACCTTCTTTTTTTATAATAAATTCATGTTTTTTACCATCTTCAAATTCAAACTGTACACTATCTAAATTACGTCCAAATTTTCCACACATTACTTCACGAGAAATTTCTTTCCATTGATAAACCATAAAAATATTATAATTAATTTACTATAATTAAGAATATCACAAAAATCAAAAGAAAAACAGGATTGTGATTAACACAACCCTGCCTATTCATTGAGCCAACTCTCTATTTTTTTACTCAATGAGTTTCATATTTGGAGCAATTCCTTTATGCACCAATTTAGCAGTTGCTGCCGAAAAATTCAAAATAAAGCCTGAACGTTGCGATCGTGCACGAAATGGCAATGGACCACCTTGTCCAGCTTCAATGGTACATACTTGAAACCCTGAACCCTGAAAAACTTGTATAATTTTACCATTTAAATGTGCCATTGAATATACCTTCTGAAATTATCATTGCATACGTTTTTGTTCAGCTTCACGTCCCTCTTTTAACATATTTACACCATCCTGGGCATACTGAATTAAAAAGTCATTACCTGTAGCACGCACCAAATCTAAATACCGCTCTGGATCTTCATTCAACATCCTCATATCTTTCAGGATAGATTGTGCATCAGGTAGATCAGCAAAAACCTTTGCTAATGCTTGTAAATTTGCCACATGTAATTGTGTAATTTCTCCACTGATTGGCACTAACATTAATTCATTAAATATGTCCTGTGCCAATTTATTATTTTTTTCCACGCTTTCTGCCTCCTGTATTGTTAAAAAACTTTTTTATTTATCATGAAATATACTACATTTTACGCAAAACGTCAACCATCCCCAGAAACACCCACACAAACCCCAAGAATAATCCTGCATTAAATAAATTTGGCACAATGATTGCTACTACTCCTAAAATTGTAAAAATTGCAACACTTTTTATCATCATGCTATTTGACGTACGAAGCATTTTTATAGAATATACAACCATACTACCAAACATCACAATAAATATACCTAGTCCTATGAGACCCACTGACAACGCTATCTCTAGAAAAATATTACTAGTATTCAGTGGTGTGCCACTTTCATCTTCTCCCAAAAGTCCAGCACTACTTCCCCACCCATATCCCAAAAATGGTTTTTGTTTTATATACGAAATTGTTTTTTTATATACCTGTGCACGCACTGCAATATTTGGATCTGTCCTGTGTATTTTTGTCACAATATTTCCCAATGCAACCTCACCATCAATTTCTTCTAGATTAATATGACGACAATTATACTGTTCTAATTCATCAACATTATCAATCACCAATGTAGTGGACAGACATGTCTGTCCACTACATTGGCATGATATGGTAATCTCCTGCAACCCATTATTTGTACTTTGCAATCTATTCCCAAGTTCAAAAGAAGTAAGACCAAACATCCAAACAATCAAAATACTACTAACACCCATACTTGCAATCCACAAACTGTGCCTCGCAAATAATTTATATTTCTTCTGCAAAAATAATATAAGAACATACACAACAATAACAACCGCAGTACCAAGCCATGCACTACGTGCCACCGTAAGTACAAGTGTAACAAAGGCTATAATTGTCACACCAATAAGTGCACCATCAAAAAACTTCCACAAATGTTTATGATATGCATTATAATATAAATACGCTAATATAATTGCAATAATAAAAACTAAATACATCCCCAACCAATCAGCTTCTACAAATGTAGCATTTGGTCGTCCTGGCATCACCTCCATATGTTCTAAGCCATTTTTATATAAAATATTTTGAATAATTGCATATAAGCCGACAACTGTAGCACTTGAAATAATAATTGGAAATAAAGATAAAACATCTTCTTTGCTACGCACAAATAATCGTGTAACAAAATACAAAATAACAAATGAAGTAAGTATGATTGTTTGTTTTAACGCCACATCCACATTAGTAACCCAAAACAATCCTACAAAACTTAGCAAAGTAAGAACAATCATCAATTTATCAATAATACCTAAAGTCAAAAATTCTTGCCCTGACACACCAAAGACCTTCCGAATAATAACAGCACCAAAAATAATTATTCCCAAAAGCTGATAAGGTCGCAATGCAATCTCCACAGTATCTGGTGCAATATTTACAATCTCCAAAGGAATCACACCAACAAACAAAGCAAAAACAACCAACGGATTATAGAGAGCTAATACAAAAAGTCCAATGCTCACACCAGTAAATACCGCTAATGAAATATCACCAAAAAGCCCTATGTGATACAAAAATATCAAAGCACTCACAACCAAAACATTCAGAATGGTTAATATTCTTTTATGTGCAACTAATGCATTCATAGTTAATTGACAAATTATTTAAAATATTATATATTTATCTATCAGTATTTTAACATAAACAGTCAATTCACAAAAGCTGACTACATAAAATCTTTTGGAGTATAAGGTTTAGAAATGGAAATCATTATTACTAACTGGGTTAATAAAAAATATCCAGATGCTGTCAAGAAACTCATCACACTACTTGAAAATTGTATGGATAATAAAAGCTTTGCTATAACTAAAGCAACAGGTTCTTACACAAGAATTGAAATCCGTATGAAAAATTGTGATAAAAGTGTATTAGCTTACACTATTAAAATACATACCAATTTGTCTGAAAGTGCAAAAAAGCAAGTACTTGACATTAAAATACCATTAGAAAATTTCAAGGATGAATGTGGAAAGTTTTTTCAAGAAGCAATAGCTCTACGAAACATCGTGGAAATGAAACGTCCATTTGGACTAAACGTAATATGTGTGTCATATTTATCACCCACACAATAACTCAATAAAGGAGGTTTATAATGACAGATATACCAACACCTAAAGAATTGCGTGTTGAGCTAGAAGCTGAAGAAAAGATTGACTCTATAGTCAATGAACTAGCTGTACAAATTGTCACAAAACTTAGGGCCACCTATTCTATAGAATTTATAGATATCAGAAAAGTTACAATGACATCCATTAAGCAAAAATTTAAAATGATACCTGCAACTCCAGCTTCATTAACGTCAATAATTCAATCAAAACTCGAGACTTTATTCAAGGAGAAAAATTGGAAAATAGAAACTTTATCAGCAACAACTACAAAAACTCAAATTGATCTGCGTATAAAAATATATCCAGATCAATAAAGAAAAAGTGATTATTTTATTTTTCCTTTTAGGAAATAACGTTCCTCATGACCCAGCACACATTATACAATAATTGTATTTATGTCCCTGCTGGTCTTTTATTTATCTCAAAACTGTAACCAGATTGCTAAACCTAAAAACCTGATTGCTACAAAGTTCAATCTCAGAATATCTAAAAAACAGGCACAAGACCTGCTACTACTTTCTATTCACTAATAAATTTCATCTTACCACCCACATTCACTATAATATTTTTTGTCTTTCATGCCATCAATTGCTTGTCTTATGTATGGTATGACATTCTCTGGAAGTTTATCTACATCAAACCACTCTAAATTATCACATTTTGTAGGTTCCTTATTTACAACCTCTCCTTGCCATTTTTTTGCAACAAAAAACACATCTACTCTCTCATTATTCCCTTGAGTACCTGAATCACGATGCATTATATGAACTACCTTTGCATCATCAAACTCTACCAATACACCGATTTCTTCTCTTGTTTCTCTCACAACACATTGTGTAAAATTCTCTTCCGCATCCACATGTCCCGCTGGTAAAGAATAATTGCCATCTTCATATCCAGTATTAAAACGCCTTAACAATAAAATTTTATCATCTTTTAATAACATCATATAAGATGCTGGAATATTTGCATGTCTTTCTTTTGTCATAATATTTTATTTACAAATCATCTCACACAGACTTGCAATAAACTGATCCCATGTAAATTGCTTGGAACGTTCTTTACCTTGAATGCCCATTTTTTTTAATTGTTCTTCATCCTGCAAAAGCTCCATCATCTTATTACAAACAGGCTCATCTTCATGTTCAGTATACGCCACAGCATCACCACCTACTTCATAAAGACTAGAATTTTTTGCTGTAAGAACTGGCGTACCCACACTCATTGCTTCGAGAACTGGCATACCAAATCCTTCGTAACGTGATGGAAATACAAATAATTTTGCTCCTTTATACAATCCTGGTAAATCTTCTTGTGGTACAAAACCTAGTATATGTACATTTCCTGCAATCTCTAAATCCTGAACAATCTTTTCCACATCTGTAATCATTGGTGATAATTCTGGCATCAATTTTCCAGACACAACTAAGTCAGGTGCATCAGACCATTTTTCTCGGAGTAACTTATATGCTCGGAGTGTTCTATCAACATCCTTACGCATCTCCAGTCCACCACCTGTATAAATATATTCTTTTGGTAAATTATATTTTTTTATCACACGTGCAACATTTTCATCCGTTATATTCTTTTGAAAAATTGGATCAACTGCAATTGGATTAACTGAAATTTTTGCAGCCTTAATGTTTAATTTTATTTCCAAATCGATTTTTGTATGCTCGGAAACTGTAATAATTTTATTTGAACTATACATTCCCTTCTCAACTGACTCCCAATACATCTTTTTTCGCATATTATTCAAATACTCTGGAAAGATATGTGGTATGACATCATGCACCAACATAACATGTTGCATATCAGTATATTTAATAACGGTTGCTGATTGATACAAGCTTATCAATACATCACATTTATCCTGATGTGATCTACGTGGCAACCAAAATTTTTCCCACAATAGTTTGCGAAATAAATCATCTCTCTTGTAAAACCTTGGCAAAAATGATCTCTTATAAAAATTCTTTGGCAAATCAATATCAAACTCATCTTCAGAGTAAATAAAGAACTTGTGATTTTTCATTGACTTATTTATTTGTGACCTTTGTACAATTTCATTTAATACATGCGTCGTCACCTGTCCAATGCCTGTATAAGGCTTTCTCAAAAACGAAGCATTAATTCCTATATTCATAAATTTTCCCCCTAAAAAATTATTATATTTAAAACTGTCTGATACTAGCATTATATAATAATACTCGCAAGTAACCAAAT
>JAOZNB010000040.1:7222-10911 GCA_029933995.1 Candidatus Moraniibacteriota bacterium
CGTGGCTATAATGTCATTGGCATGGAATTGGACGAAAAAAAAGTTGCTCTCATAAATAAACAAACGTCTCCCATAGAAGACGAATATCTTTATGAAAATTTACCTAAATTTCCTATCAAAGCGACAAGTGATGCCAAGGAAATTAAAAAGGCAGATATCGTTCTCATCTGTGTACCAACTCCAGTAGATGAATATTACAACCCAAATCTTGCACCTGTCCGAGGTGCTTGTGAAATGGCTGCCAGCAATCTCAAAAAAGGTGCGTTAGTTGTACTCGAATCAACTGTAAATCCTGGCGTATCTGAAGAAGTGGTACGACCAATCTTTGAAAAACATGAATTTAAAATTGGAACAGATGTTTTCATTGCACACTGTCCAGAGCGAATTAACCCAGGCGACCCCAAATGGAATGTTACAAATATTCCAAGAGTTGTAGGAGCCTTCACTAAAAAGGGTTTGGAAAAAGCAATTAATTTTTATGAATCAATTATTGACGGCGAAATTCACCCAATGAAACATATCCGCGAAGCTGAAGCATGTAAGGTTGTGGAAAACTCTTTCCGCGATGTTAATATTGCATTTGTAAATGAACTTGCAAAATCTTTTGATGCACTTGATATTGATGTCAAAGATGTGATTGATGGAGCGAGCACAAAACCATTTGCATTTATGCCACACTATCCGTCTTGTGGAATTGGTGGACACTGCATCCCAGTTGACCCTTACTATTTGATAGAACGAGCAAAGCGTGCTGGATTTGATCACAAATTTCTCCGGACCTCACGGGCAATAAATAATTCTATGCCAGCTTATACAGTAGAACTCTTACAAGACAAATTAAATCTTGCAAAGATGCCTCTTAATGGTACAAATGTTGGAATCCTAGGAATTGCATACAAAGCAAACGTAGATGATGACCGAGAATCACCATACTATGAAATTGTTACCGCACTCCAAAAGCATGGCGCAAAAGTTCATTCATTTGATCCACACATCAAAGAAAAATCATCTGTCAAAACTCTAGCGACATTACTAAAAAAATCAGATGCAATTATACTAGTTACAAATCACAAAGAATTTAATGAATTGAACGGAAAATTACTAAAAGAAAATAATATTAAAGTAATTATAGACGGAAAAAATGCTCTCAACAAAAAAGATATTGAGAAAAATAAAGTTATCTACAAAGGTATTGGACGATAATTTCTAATCATGTTAATTGTCGACATAAAGCATGTTGACAATGGTAGTGGCGGGTCTTGTGCCCGCCTTTTTTGTCAGTTATTAAATAATCGTGGTATACTTGCAACATATAGACAAAGATTAAAAAATAGTGTAATATATCTAACTATTCACTACAATCTACTTACTAATATACTAAAATCTATGAAACTTATCATAAATATTCCAGCATACAATGAAGCAGAGGTAATCGGCAAAACAATCAAAAATCTACCTCGCTCATTTGATGGTGTAGATGAAGTGCTCATACAAGTAGTTGATGATGGCTCAAAAGATGGCACTGCCGGTATAGCCCAAGAGGCTGGTGCTGACATCGTCGTTTCTCATACTACAAATAGACGACTTGGCGCTACATTTAACACTGCTGTAGAAAATGCTCTAAAAAACGGTGTCGACATCATGATAAATATGGATGCTGATGGTCAATTTGATTCTAGAGAAATTCCTTCACTTTTAAAACCAGTACTTGATGGAACAGCTGACATGACTGTTGGCGACAGATTTAAACAAGGTTCTGCTGATGGCATTCCTGTTATCAAAAACACATTAAATAAGTTAGGTGCTAAAATTGTTGGTATTTTTCTCAATACAGATATAGATGACCTGACTTGTGGCTTCCGTGCTCACAACCGTGAAACACTTTTGAGACTAAATAAGGTAAATGGATTTACATATACACAAGAAACGATAATTGATGCAATTGGTAAGAATCTCAAAATTACTTGGGTGCCAGTAACTGTAAAATATTTTGAAGGAAGGCAATCACGTGTTGTAAAAAGTGTATGGAAATTTGTAAACAACAGTGCAAAAATTATTATCAAGGCAATGCGAGATGTGCGACCTATGAAATTCTTTGGAATTCCTGGAGTCATTATTATGTCTGCTTCATTTGTTACATTTGCAGTTTTCCTAATCCTATATCTCCCAGATTTGCATGTAACACCTTACCGAAATTATCTTTTTACATCTATTGCACTCCTACTTATTGGTATGCAATTTCTCATATTTGCACTAATTGCTGATATGATAAAATCAAACAGACAACTCACAGAAGACATGATGTATCAAATCAAAAAACAAAAATATGAGTCAAAAAACTAATCTTAAAATTTTATTCATCTCTCGTGCATACCCCCCTATTCACGGAGGTATTGAAGATCAAAATTATAGTCTTGGTGAAATTCTGACACAACTTACAAATACAAAAATAATTGCAAATAAAAAAGGTAAAAAAAATCTACCTTTCTTTTTAGTACGACTATTTATACAATTTCCTTTCATTTTACATAAATATGACGTTGTTCTTTTTGGTGATGGAGTTCTGTCACCTGTTGGTGCTTTTTTCAAAATCTGTTGGAGAAAAACTAAATTTGTCAGTGTAATTCACGGACTAGACATAACTTATGCATATCAAAAATCAACAATGGGTAAAATCTACCGTACTATAAACATTCCTTCTCTCAAAAAGCTCGATAAATTAATAATGGTTGGTAATCACACAATTGACGAAGCTGTCAAAATTGGCATCAATCGTAAGAAATGCATATTCATCCCAAATGGTGTAAATATAGATAAAGTTTGTGAGCCACATACACGCACAGACTTAGAAAAACTGCTGTCAAAACAAAACTCGCAACAACTAGAATATTTTCACAACAAAAAAATCATCTTACGCGTTGGGCGCTTTGTACCTCACAAAGGTCTCCATTGGTTTATTGATAAAGTAATGCCACTATTACCTGAAGAATTTATACTTGTAGGTGCAGGTGGTTATAATCCTAAGGCTGTTGGTGATAGCGAAAATTACACATTATGTAATAAATATATTAAAAAACACCATCTAGAAAATCGAGTCATCCTCTTTCCAAATATCCCTCAGCCCGACATGAATATATTATTTAATACTGCTGACGTATATATTTCACCAAACATAGACATCAAAGGTTCTATGGAAGGATTTGGACTCAATGCACTAGAAGCTGTAATGTGTGGACGCATTGTTCTATCTTCAGATTTACAAGGACTCAAAGATGCAATCAAAAATAATGTAAATGGCTTTCTCCTTGAGCCTGAAAATATAATAATCTGGAAAAATAAAATAGAGGAAGTGTGCAATCCACACTTTGATCAAAAAACTTTCATAGCCAATGCAAAAGAATACACACTAGATAACTTCACATGGAATAGGATTGGACAACAATATCTCAATGTTTTAGAAAAATTATAAAAAGTAAAAAGGCCATCAATACATTAGTATTGATGGCCTTTTATATCCTTATGTCAATATTGTCAATTTAATTTGAATAAAATTGAGCTATTGGCGCAACTCTTTTGCAAATAACGGATACTTCTCAATATCAAATGAAGTAACGTGTTTCTCATGAATTATTTCCAAAAAATATAAAACCTCATCCACATTACTTATCTCTACATAATCATCCATGTCA
>JAOZNB010000041.1 GCA_029933995.1 Candidatus Moraniibacteriota bacterium
GGAATTGGAATTTTATGATTTTATGAGTGTCATATTTTTATCAAGTATTATAGCTGCAGTACCAATTAGCATGGGAAATATAGGAGTAAAAGAATGGGCATACGTTTTTCTATTTGGAATATTTAGCGTGGACGCAAGTGCAGCTGTTACTGTTGTAATTCTTTCGCGCGTGTTGCAAATGATGGTAAGTTTTTTGGCAGTACCTTTTTATTTTCAAAACAAGCGGGAATTTAAAAAAAACAAATGTAATACTTTTTAATACGTGTTATAATATTATAGTATAATAATTTAAATAAAATAAATATGAAAAGTGGATATTATATTGCAATTTTTGTTGTAATTGCAGTAGTAGTTGGTGGAGCTCTTTTGTACAATGCTAGTACAGTTTATGATGTTCCTAATGGCGAAGTAACAACGATAAAAAAGACATCTGTTACAAAACAAGATGATAAAGTTATTGTTGAAAAAGAAATTAATGTTTTGACCGATGAAGATTTTGAAATGGATGAATTTGATTATATTGATAGCATGGATATGAGTGAATTTGATGATTTAGACGATCTTGTTGTTGATGAGGTTGTGGCATTTTAAATAATAAGCATAAATATATAATAGTATGAAAAAATATCAGATGATTGGTAGTATCGCATTAGTTGTTGTAATGTCAGGAACAGTGGTTTTTGCTGCGCCAGTTGATAAAGATGTAAAAGCAGCAGAACGTGCTGAAAAGAAAGTAGAACGTGAGACAGTGATGGCAGAAAAAAAAGTAGAGCGTGTTGAAAAAATGGAAGTAAAAAAAGCAGAAATTGAAACAAAAAAAGTTGCAAAAGCTTATGAGCGTGTCACAAAGACAATTTCACGTTTGGAAGGTCAATCTGAAAAACGTAAGGAGATAGGTATGGCTAAAATCACAAAGAGATTTGAACAGGTGCAGACAAAGCGAATAGTACAAAATAAGGAATTGGATTCTCAAAGATTAAAGAGAGATGGACAACGAGAAACATTTTATGCTAATTTAGAGGCAAAAGCTCAGACAGATGAGCAAACTACTGCAATTGCAACATTTAGGACGATAGTTGAGAAGGCTGTGACTGATAGACGTATAGCAATTGACTCTGCAACCCAAGCACTACAAGCTGATGTAGATAAATTAACTGCATATAAAGTAGCTGCGATTGAAGATGCTTATGCTGATTATCAAGCGTCATATAAGTTAGAGCTCGCTAAAGCAGGAGGCGCATGCGATGAAGATGCAACAACTGATGATTTAAAAAATATTGCAAAGGATCTTAATGCAGAACTTAAAGCTGCAAATGCAACATTTCGTAAAGATGTCCAAGCAATGAGACAAATTGGCCCAGAAGTACAGGAATCAGTTGCAGTGCGTAAGGTAGCTGTAAAAGATGCTATCAGTGTGTTTAAAGCGACGGTTGACGCAGCACGTGCAGATCTAATAAAAGCATTTGGCGGAGAATTAGGGGTAGATGATAATACAGATACGGATGATGATGAGGATGAATTTGAAGGTGAAAAAATTAATGAGGATGGAGAAGTTGATGCTAAAGATGAACTTGAAGATGAGAAAAAAGAAATAGAAGTTGAAAAAGTTGAAGAGTTTGAAGAAGAAAAAGAATAATATTCTCATAATTCAAAATAAAAAACACTCCAATTATGGGAGTGTTTTTTATTATTCCTAAAAACCACCAGCATAGAAAGGTGATTGCGTTTAAAGCGTAGCAAGTATATAATTTTTCTATAATATTAAAAAGTTTCTAAAGTATGTAAGTATAAGATTCCGGATAATGTTATTTCTATATCAATCACTTCGTTCTTGAAAAAATAAACATTTCTGGAATGACACTTAAAAAATATCTAAAGATTGTAAAAAATTGTAGGAAAGGCTTTTAAAAAAGAAATAATAAAATATTAGCTATTAAACTAATATAAAAAAATAAATAAGTTACTAGGCTTTCGCAGGCGTAATCTGCAGGATAGAAGCCATCAGTATTGCTGGTAATCTTCACTTTGTAGTAATTGTAATGTTGGTTGCTGTAGAGACGCATTGTAATGCGTCTCTACGTATGAAATGATAATTCCTTGAAAAAATAATATTACTTATTTTTCAACTTTTATAATTTTGATAAAGTTAGAAGGGCGATTATTTATGTGTATTTCGTGTACAGTATTTTTTTTGATAAATTGTGGGTTATGTGGGTCTATATTGATTAAGTTATTTTCAATTGTACCAACAAATTTAATTGGCTGTGTAAGTACGCCACGTCGTGTATAAACAAGATAACTAACATCAGTATGGTCCGTAGGTATTTCGTTAGAGATTATACACTTACCTATGAAAAATTGGCAGATACCTCGATGATCACTCCATATTACAATATTTTGTGCATTGGGAAGTTGATTGAGGTACTCAGCAGCTTCATAATTACCGTAGCCCCATGTATCTGTTACAGAATATTCTTTTGGTAGGAAAAAATTGAGATATGTAAAGTAGTGCGGTTTTATGAGCCAGAGAGAAAATATTTGTATGATGATTATAATTGTAAATGCAAATATATAATATAATTGTTGCTTAGTTTTGTTAACTCTTGATAATAGTTCGTGCAGTCCAAGAGCGCTCAAAAATATATATGGAACATATAACATAATACCGTATCGGATATTTACAAATATATCAGCAAATAATCCACCTATGAAAAATATAAAAGGGAAGATTGTGAGACAATAAATAATTGGTTCATATTTTTTATTTTTTAGTTTATTAAATAAAGTTAGAATCCAAAGAAAAAATATTAGCACAAAGTTTAAAGGCGTAAGTGAGAAAATGAGATTTTGAGACTGCACAAGAAGTGCTTTTGCAAAAAATATTGGTAAAGCATTATTTGAAAATTGTGGAAATAACATTTCATCACCAACACGACTTGTCTCTTTGAGATCATTGAGTTGAATAATCGATCCATGAGTCCAAGCATTCAAAAGTGAAAAAGTAAAAAGTAAAACCATTACACCAATACCAATCTTAAATAATATACTCACAAAAATTGGATATTTTCGTAATAATATGATTGCAAGAGATGGTAGGATTATAGTGAGTGTGGTAAATATAGCAAGACTTACTAGTAACATCGGAATTGTTCTGTAATCGGCTTCTGTAATAAATATAAATTTTTGCAAGTTTGTTATTTTTAAAAATATATTGACAATAGGTTCAAATGGCGGAGAATATAGTGTGCCATAAAGAAAGTGAGATGGTTTATTAAATACTGCTGGAAGAAATAATGCAAAAGTGACAAAAGATGTTAGTGTTATTAGAATTAAATTTTTGCTATACGTAGTAATTAATTTTTTGATTGGTGTGGCTTTGTCATTAAATACTGCATAAAGAAAAAAGAATAGGGGATACAAGAGAAAAAGTAAGTTTGCAGTATATTTAGACAACAATGCTGCACCAGTTGCGAGACCTGTTATGAAAATTAGATATTTTTTCTGTGTGTATGTAAGTGCAATAAATGACAATATTGCTACGGCAGAAGTTCCCCACAGTAGTGAATCTGGGTTTATAATTCTACTAATTCCTATTAACGTTGGGCTTAATCCCACAAGAAGTACCAGACTACCAGTAATAAAGTAGTTTTTTGTTATCTGATAAGTGAGAAAAAAAATAAGAGGTATTATGAGGAGTGCATTAAATAATAAAATTGGCAGTCGTAGTGCATAATTAAATTTAGATGTAATGTCTGTGTGAAACATATCGTACATTTTTACATCCTTACCTCGCTTCTCATCGTAGTAGGTGTGAGTATTTTCTCCAGCAATATCTATATGCTCATTTGGGGATGGACCAAATAACATACCAACGCCAGAGGTAAGAGCGACTGTTACGCCGGGCTTGTCATTGATACGTGTTTTTTTAACATTATGCTCTTTGATGGCATTTATGTATTTTTCTATGCGATCATATTTCCAAAAATGCTCATCAGTTGTTTCAAATTTTGATATATTATATATTCCAAATGATAAAAATAATAATACAGAAATAAAGAGGGGTAGAAATTTTAAATATTTTTTATACATAATATTATTGATTATTTTCTAATACAATTATTGAATCACCTGGAATAATTTTAATATAACTCGCTGATCTATTTGCTGGATGAAGTTCAAATACAGAGTTGGTTGAATCATATAGCTTATCTAATCGTAGGTTGTAAGTGGATAAATTTATTAAACGCTGTTCAGTTAAATGTCTTATTCTGTATTCACTTGCCTTTGACATTACATAATAATCATAATCAGTACCATTCTCACTAAATATATCTAAATGAGGGGAATGATTGCAATAACCATTGAATACAACGCAAACACCATTTCTATCAGACCAAACTTTTAACTCTTCTGAGTTAGGTAGGGAATTTAAATACATACCAGCTTCATAGCTACCATCACCCATATCTTTTGGATTTACTATGTATTTTTGTGGAAGAAATGAACTTGTATAAACAAAATAATGAGGCTTGATTGTAAAAAGGGTATAACATGATGTAATGATGGTTATAAAAATAAGAATTGCAAAGAGAACTGGTTTTTTGAAATAAGTAATTAATGAATACCAGCCAAATGCACTGATGGTAAAAAAAAGGGGATATAGGATTATTTGATAACGAACGGTAGAGGCAACAAGACTAATAGTTGAGCCTAGATAGTAAATTATTATGAATAAAAGCAAATTCCATATTACAAAATGAGAAAAAGTTTTTGATTTTTTAAAAAATAATGTAGTAACTCCTAATATGAGTCCAGTGAGTACAATAGGTGAAATACTGAATGTAGCAGAATAAAATCCTGATAAAAATATTTCAAAAATAGAAAATGCATCATTTCCTTTTGGTGCAGCTACTAAAGTTTCAAAATCAATAAATTGATTTGGAAAATATGTATTTGTAAAAATAATAAATAAAGCAAATAAAAAGATGCTGGGAATAAGAAAATATATAAATTTATATATTTTTTGTAAAAAAGTTGTAGCAAGTGTAAATAATTTTGATTTTAATAAGAAATTATCTATCAATAGTAAACTACAAAACATAACAAAGGGCTTCCAAATAGGTAAAAAGGCTTGGCTCCATAAAGTTCCAAGTAGTAATCTATCTGGTTTTAGCCATACACCAGGAAATAAAATGTAAAAAATTGAAAGTGCAATAAATATAACAATGAAAATATCTATTATCTTATTACGTAAAAAGCTTTGTATATTATTATGTTTCTTGAGAAAAATTGTTTCTATAAAAATTTCGATTATAAAAAAGACAATAAGTAAATTTGCTACATATTTTGTAAGAAGTGATAATCCTAGAAATATTCCAGTTAGATAAAGCCAATTATAATTTTTTGTTTTGATATATAAAAAATATAAAAGCAATGTTAGGGGCATAAATACCCAGCTCAGAGCATCTGGATTTATTAGTCTGCTTATACCTAGTATAATAGGCGATAGTGCTAGCAGAGAGGTGGTAAATAAGCCTATTTGCCAATTAAATAATTTTGCAATGATGTGATAGAAAATAAATAACATTAAAGAGGTGAACAATAGAATGGGGATGCGCATTATAGCAAGCATGTTCATGAGCTTTTCAGCATCGTCAAAGTTGTGATAAAAATCTGATGGAGTAGTCCAGATTAATCCTATGCCTGAGATTGCAGCTAAAGTTACACCAGGTTTGTCGCTTGGGCGAGTATTTTTCCAATCTCTTTCCAATATATTTGGATAATATTTTTCAATTCTGCTTTCAGTTCCATATGTCCATAGCTTTTCATCAACATATGAAGATTTATTTATATTATATAGTCCAAAGCAAGTATGAATTGTGATCAAAATAAAAAGTGTTATAAGTATCCAAGGAGTATAAAGCTTGTTTGGCGTTTGTTTTGGTGAAGTATTGTTTCTTGAGATGTTTAAGCGTTTTATAAAATATAATCCAAGTAAAATAATCCAAAGCCCTACAAATATATGAAATATGTAATGAATAGAATTTGTTAAATTTAGTCCAGCTATCATTAAAAGAATAGTTGGTGAAGTTAGAGTAAAAAAAGTATAAATTTTGTTTTGTAATCTTGATTTATATAAAATGAAAATGATAGCACATATAATACCAAAAAAAATAGCATAAAGAGGTAGTAGAGAATTTAGTATGTGAAATTGTGGTATAAAATCTAGTTTATGTGCAATTATTATGATTGTTATAATAAATAATGTGAGAGATGGTGTTGAAAGTAGCTTATTATTTTTTAGAAAAGTTTGCATATAAACTCAAAAGAAATTATTATAATAGTATAGTTAGTATAGCGAATAAATGGTAAAAGTAAAAGGTTTTATTAAGGAATTAAAGACACATAAAATTATATATATATTATTATTTTGTATAATTTTATTGGGTGTTTTTTTGCGGTTATACAATCATGCAGAGTGGTTACATTTTGAGCTTGATCAAGCTAGAGATGTGTTTGTGGTACATGATATGATAAATTTGGGTAAGGTTCCTATATTGGGTCCGTATGCTCGGGGAAGTGACTTGTATCTTGGTCCAATATTTTATTATTTTCAGGCAATTCCTGCAATTCTCTTTGGCGCTGTGCCAAGCGTTATTGTATGGCCAGATCTTTTATTTTCTATTTTGTTCATACCCTTATTTTATTTATTTGCTCGGTTGTACTTTTCGCGACAGGTTAGTGTGATGTTGGCAGCACTTGCAGCCACTTCACTTTTTTTGTTAACGTATGGTCGCTTTGCTTGGAATCCTAACGCATTGCCTTTTTGGGTCACTCTTGCGATGTATGGATTATTACGTGCTACTCAGGCAGTCCCTCTTTCAAGTGATACTCAAGTCACCTTGACATGGGATAACAAAGTTTTTGTGAGAAGTTGGTTTTTGGTGATGGTTGGTGCTAGCGCTGTTGCGATGCAATTACACTTTGTAGCTTTTCTAACCTTACCGCTTATTATCGTGTTATATATGATTTTTGTGCGGATGCGTATTTTGTGGAAGACTATTATACTATCGATTGGTTTATTTTGTCTACTGTATTTGCCAGTTATTGTAAGTGAAGTTCAAACAGGTGGTGCAAATAATAAAGCTTTTTTTGTTACAATTATGGATAAGGGTGACAAAGATGATGAGCATAATATTGCAGAAAAGATATTTCGAGGTGTGCAGGAGACGGCTACTCATAATTGGGTTTTGCTTAGTAGTAATCAATCCGGTGGAGATAATATTCGGACAAAAAGAACTGTAGATGGTTATTTTTTGTGTGATAGTGAATGTCAAGAACGGTTGTCAATTCACATAGTTGCAATTGGTCTTTTTGCAATTATGAGTATCATATTTTTACATCAATTTATTTATCAGTGGAAGAGTCGAAAAGAAAATGCAAATCAATATAATTTATATCAAAGGCAGTTACTTATTATTCTATGGTTTGGTTGTGCAAGTGTATTTTTAATATTGATGGCATATCAAATTTCACCACGATTTTATTTGTTACTTGTTCCAGTGTTTTTGATTATGTTTGGGACAGTATTACAATTATTACAAAGGCAATTTGGCAGAATTGGAGTTGGCATTGGCATTGTCATTGTGAGTTGTTTGGCTATTTTTAATCTTATTAGTACGTGGCAATATTTTACAATTTTGAATAATGTGCAGTGTAATACGGAGACACACTGTAATGCGTCTCTGCGAGAAGGTTGGCGTGACTTAATAATGAATAGAAGTGATTATATCACACTTGGACAATTGCGTGGTGTAGCGGATTATATTACTGAACAGTCTGATGAATCACAATTTTTAATTGTAGGAGATAATCGTTACGCACGGGCATTATATTTTTTAACCAATATTGAAAATGGAATTAGTAATGCACGGTGTTACATAAAAAGAAGTAGTTTTGAAACAGGGCAAGTAAATGGAAAAAATTATTATGTATTAGTACGAACAAAATCAAAAACACATATTAATGATAAAATGTTGGAAAATCATAATATTGTTGATAAAAAAAGTTTTGGAACATTGATGTTGTATAAAATGAGTCCAAAAAATATAAATAATGTTAGTATGCAAATTCCAGAGGGTTGTTTTATGCGATAACAGGGCTCTCGACAAATTACAATAAATGTGATATTATCATTTATCAGAATAATTTTGATATTTTAGTAGCATTAACAATAAAACCAAGGAGGAATTTGATATGTTGAGGACGGGAAGTTGTAAGTTTTTTTTGATAATGATAGGCACAATTGTTTTGGGGTTATTTTTTTGGCATGTGTATACGTTAATTGGTGAAGTGCATCATGGGACTGATTCATCTTTGATAGAGAAGAAAATAATGGTTTTATTTATTAATCTTTTTTGTGTAGCAGCTTTACTGACGTGGTTCATAGATTTAATGGCTGAAAGAGGTACTCCAATTGATTATTATCATCTTAAATCTAATAAACAATATTACATCGTAGATATTATTTTGACTCAAGGCACTGACAATAAATCACATAGAATTGCTATTATCAAATTGTCAAAAGATGTTGATGAGTCAAATAAATCTACTGAATTTAGGGTAGTGGATTTAGAATCCTTTCCAGAACTGACTGGTGTAGGCAGTCTTGAGCGGGGTGTTCATTTTATAAAAATGGATATTGATGAGGGCATTGTTGTACAGGCATCGTAAAAAATTGAAATAAAAACCCTGTGATTAAAATTAATCACAGGGTTTTTGCTTTTTCAAAACATTAATTAATTCTGTAATGGACGGATATGTCTGTCCAGAAATAATAACGCTATACAAAAAGTAAAAAATTATTTAATAAGAAGCGTATATTTATAACGTAGTGACAGGTTTCAAACCTGTCACTACAAAATACTAAAATAAATAAAAAACTCCAGGAGGAATATAAATTCCTTCTGGAGCTATTGAGGCGTGGACTCAATCTGAATTAATCAGATGTAACTTCGCCTAAGCCTTCAATATTTTCAATTTCGACAAAAATACTACTTGGGATAGGAAAAATTTTCCGTCCCCAGTGTTCTGCACAGGCTGCTGACAGTTTTTCAGCACCATCCTTCCAAGCATCTCTGTTGTGAGAACGTGTAGTAACGTTAGCTCTTGCAATGCACAAATCATTATGCATTTTTGAGTTTTTGACACGTATTTCATCTACCTCACTTTCACGTGCGCGAACTTCTCGTTGAAGTCCGTCTACAAGGCATTTTGCGATGGTACTTTTTACTGCCATTTCCTTTTCGAGTAAGTCGATCTTTTGTTGAAGATTATCAACGAGGGATTTTTCTTTCTCAATTTCTTTTGCTACTGACTTTACTTCACCTGAAGTAATTTTTAAGGCAGCATATCTGCAAAGTGTGTCTGAGTCAACTACATAGTCACCTTTTTTATCTGTGCGGGAAGTATAAATCTTTCCGTCTATGAGAGCATCTAAACCATCGCCAGAAATAGCGACATGACAACTGCTATCAAAAGATACAAAATTTTTCCCATGTTTTACAAATGGAAACCATTTTGTTTCTAGCGAATCGCTTTTATCCCACTCGATACCTAGAAGAAATGAATAGTCATTTCCTACTTTTACAAATAATACATCATAGTATGATGTATTTTTTGAACTCGAAAAAGTAGGTATAGATAAAAAACTACGTGATTTTTGACCTCCAATGATAGGACAACTTTTTCCGTTGCACTGTACATCATAATGGTCAGCACCTTCAACTAGTAAGTGCTGGCCATTTTTCTCGAGTTTAATTAGTTTGTTCCACAACATAATAGCACCTCCTGTGCTTAGTTTTTTCCGGTCCATAATGACCGCGAATTGTCGGTCCTGGGCAGTCCCAGCGACCTAGAGCGAATTTTAATGAACCCTTGCACATGACAGGGTTATCTACTTAAAAATGTAGTAGATAAAACATATTATCATTTTTTTAGGGCATTGTCAAGTTTACGTAGGAGGTGATGGAATGTATAATTAAAGTATATTTTAGAGGTTGTGGTTACAAAAGGTCTTGTCATTTCGACTGAAACGATAGTGGAATGGAGAAATCTCTAAAAGAAATAGTTTTAATTAATATTATAGTTTTGAGATCTCTCGACTTCGTTTCACTACGCTCGAGATGACAATTGTTTACATTATGAATAAAATATTAGAAGAACTGAAAAAATATAAATGGATTTACATTGCACTTGTGGGCGTGATTGTGCTCAGTGCATTTTTACGGTTGTGGGGACTTGGGAACACCTCGTTTGTAGCGGATGAATTTTTGGATGTAAATGCTACTTATGGATATCATGAAACTGGTAAATGGCAAGCGTGGGATTTTAACCATGGTGATGTGAGTGTGCGTGATAATGATGCTAGTGATGAGCGTGCGTGGTTGTACCGTTGGCAGATTGCAAAGGTGTTGGATTATGTAGAACCAATAGAATCTAATTTTCGTTTAGTTAGTGCTCTTTGGGGAATTCTTACAACTATTATTTTATATTTTGTGACATTTAGTTTTACGAAGAATCGCTGGATAGCTCTTATAGCCGCGTTTCTTTGGGCTGTTAGTGTCCCAGCAATTGAAATAAATCGTAAAATAAGGATGTATTCGATGTTTGCACCGATGTTTTTGATATTTTCTTGGAGTCTATTTAAATTTATTGATTCAATGGGACGATGTGGCTGCACTGGCGGTACATGTCCAGGGAAGATGATTTGGAAGGGCATCTTAAGGTTGCAATGGATATATTTAGTTCCTGTAGTGATTTTTGGTACAATATCATATCATTTGCATCCACTGACAGGAAGTATTGCGTTGGTTTTATTTACATATTTTGTTGTAACTCTATT
>JAOZNB010000001.1 GCA_029933995.1 Candidatus Moraniibacteriota bacterium
AACCTTAATTGATGGCGATGGCACATTTGCAAAATTGCTAAAAGAAAATGGTATTGAAGTGTCAACTGAAGAAAATATTTAATTAGTGGAGTAGGGACAGGTTTGAAACCTGTCCCTACATTGAAATTTAAAATTTAAATGATTTGTAGAAATAATGGAAATAAAATTAGCTAGTGGAAAATATACCAAGCAAATTATTAATTTTTTTGATAATAATTTAGATAAAGATAATAAAGCAGCACACTCAAGAGAATTTTTTTGTCCATTTGGTTTGAGGGCTGCCATAAAGAAGAGTTGGGTTATTATTGGTATAGATAAAAATGAGATAATATCAGCAGTTAGGTTTTATCCTCGAAAAACTGATGGGATAGTTTCGGTCTATCAGTTTGCAGTAGACGAGAAATATAGAGGAAATAAATTAGTGCAAAAAATGTTGAGTGTGACAGGACATGAACAGTTTGAATTTAAGTGCCCAAAGGATATTGAGTTTAATAATTACTATGATAAAATAGGAGCGAGCATTGTTAAATATGACGATGAATCTAATTATTGGGTTTTAATAATTTAAGAATATGATAAAGGCTGTAATTTTTGATTGGGGAGGAGTTTTAATAGATGAAACTTTGGGGAAGATGGATAAGTATTGTGCAGGTATTTTGGGCGTGAAGGTTGAGAATTATAACGTTGCACGTCAAAAAGATTTTGATGATTTTGCTCGTGGTGATATTACAGAAGATGAATTTTGGCAAATGGTGTGTGGTGAATTGGATATTGATATGCCGAGTATAGAATCATTGTGGGGTGATGCTGTAGAGGAGGTTTTTAATGAGAGGCTGGAAATGTTTGAGTTAATGGAAGAATTAAAAAGAAAAGGTTATAAGATAGGATTTCTTTCAAATACTGAAATGCCAGCAGTAGAATATTGGAAAAGAAATAATTATGAAAAATATTTTGATGAGGCTATTTTTTCATGTGTAGAACATATTGCAAAACCTGATAGAGAAATTTATCAAATGATTTGTAATAGAATGGATGTTTTGCCTGAGGAGAGTGTATTTATTGATGATAAATATGAATTTGTAGAAGGTGCAAGAGAAATCGGAATGAAGGGTGTTGTTTTTGAAGATGTACAACAAGTAAAAAAAGAATTGGATATTTTATTGAATAAGGGTTAATATATAATATATGAATGAGATACAAGAAAAAATAGAAACAATTGAGGAGCGTAACAAACGTGTGGAGTTGGATAAGGCATGGGAAACAAGTTTCGTGCGTCGTGGATTTATTGCATGTGTCACATACCTTATTGCTATGTGGTTTATGTGGTCAATTGGTGTAGATGATGCATATTTGAATGCACTCGTGCCGACTGGCGGTTATCTTTTGTCTACACTATCCTTGCCTTTTATTAAAAATTTATGGATCAAAAATAAACGATAATTACAACGCGTTCCTGTGAAAGTGATAATATATATTTATGCAAAAAGTTAAAGTTAAAAAAGCTGCAAAACAAACATTAGGTGCAATCAAGATGTCATTTCCGACGTTGGTTGGTATTTTGTTGTTGACTAGTTTTATAATTACTGTGGTACCTGATGATATGTATACCAGGTTTTTTATTGGAAATAATATTGTTGATGCATTTTTAGGAGCTACTGTAGGAAGTATTGCTGCTGGTAATCCTATGACTAGTTATGTTATAGGTGGTGAGCTTTTGGGTAATGGTGTAAGCATGATTGCTGTTACGGCGTTTATTTTGACTTGGGTTACAGTTGGTACGGTACAAATTCCTGCTGAAATTGTTATGCTAGGTAAACGGTTCACGTGGACACGTAATATTGCTAGTTTTGTGAGTGCAATTATTATTGCTTTTTTAACTGTTATTACTCTTAATTTATTATGATTCGTGCATTAATACATAATGTAGAAGGGAAATGGTGGTTACTTATTTTTGTAGCATGTCTTTATGGTGGACTTGCTATTATAAATATGACATTATTTCAGGAATCAGTAACATTTTTTTGGCAAACATTTACACAAATATTACCAACAGTAATTATTGTTTTTGGTTTAATGTTCATATTTAATATATTTATTACAACTAACATGTTGGTTGTGCATCTAGGTCATAGTAAAAAGATTCGTGGGTGGGTTATTGCAATTGTTAGTGGTATTATATCGTCAGGTCCGATTTATATGTGGTTTCCGCTTCTTTCAGATTTAAAAGAAAAAGGTGTGAGAGATTCTTTTTTGGCTGCATTTTTATATAGCAGATCTATCAAGGTGCCACTTTTGCCTATGATGATATATTATTTTGGATTTGCTTTTACAGTTGTAGTAAGTATTTACATTATTATTTTTTCTGTTATCAATGGTCTCGTAGTGAGGTATTTTATGAAAAATAGTCAAAAGGAGGTGAATAAAGTATGAAAATTGCAATTGGAGCAATGGATGAAAAGATAGAATCTAATGTTGCAGAACAGGCAGGGAGAGCACCTTTTTATTTAATTTTTGATGAAACAGGTGATTTGGTAGAAATTCTTAAAAACCCATTTAGTAGAGGTGGCGGTGGAGCTGGACCAGGAGTTGCTAAAATGCTTGCAGACAAGTCAGTAGAAACTGTTGTTATCGGAAAATGTGGTGAAAAGATGATTGATGCATTGAATGGACGAAATATTACTTTTATTGAAAAAGAGGGTATTGTACAAGATGTAATGCAGGACATTATATCCTCAAAATAACATAATTTGGAAGAATTATCACAGAAGTCATAAATTAACTAATTTATGACTTTTTTGATGCAAAAAATGCTCAAAAAGCACATAAATACAGGCAATACCATACTATTGACAAGATGTAAATATTGTGCTATAGTAATTAGTTAATTAATTATTATAAATTATATTTATATGAAAATTTTTATTTTAGCATCTGCTATTATAGTTGCAAGTTTTGGGATAACAACTGATTCTTTTGCAGCAACTTATAATGTTAGTCCAGGTGTAGCAGGAAGTCTTTGTTCAGGTAATTATGCGGGTCGTAATTGTAAACCAAATACGGCGATGAATGTAAATATTTCACATGCTGGACAATATACAGTGTCAGTGCGTGTTGAACGTGGTAATAATATAGGTTTGTATGAGTGTCAGGGGAGGGAGAGTTTCTATATGGATATTAATGGTCAGAGAACCCCTGTTGTAAGAGATCCTGATGCATGTGAATGGTCTGGTACAGTAAAAACACAACAAGTTTCTGGACAATATTCATTAAAACAAGGTAATAATGTAATTCAATTATTTCATGCACATGTAGGCGAACGTAATATTGGTATTGAAAGCATGAGTGTTGAAATGATTAGTTTTGTTTCAGTTGCTCTGCCATCAGTAAATGGTGCGTGCGGTAGTGCAGTTGATGGAACGTTTGATGTAGCGCCAACATCGGGATTGTGTGAAAGAGGAACTTTTTTTGGAATGAGTGCTACAAATACTACATGGAATTGGTCTTGTAATGGTATAAATGGTGGTTCACCTGCACCGTGTAGTGCAAATATCACAGATGCTCCAATATGTGGAGATTCAAATGAAGAAGTATTTGATACAATTCCAACATCAGAATTTTGTTTAATAGGTAACGAATCAAATATAAGTGGAGGTGGTCCATGGAATTGGATATGTACAAATGGTGTACGTACTGTGCCGTGTAGTGCAGATATTACACCAGAACCAGAGTGTGGAGATTCAAATGATCAAGTATTTAGTGCTGTGCCAACATCAGAGCTTTGTTCTGTGGGATTTGCATCTGAGGTAGATGGAGCAGATATGTGGAGTTGGACATGTACAAATGGTGTGCGAACTAGGGATTGTAGCGCTACATATGCACAAGCCGCTATTCAAATTATAAAAACAAATGGAACAGATAATGGTGATTCACAAACAATGGAAACAGGTGAGGATGCATCATTTACAATTACTGTACGTAATGTTGGTGAAGAAATTCTTTCAGATATTACAGTGACTGATGAAGAGGCTTCACAATGTGGACGTAGCGCAAGTCAAACAGAGGCACTATTTGAAGGTTCACTTTTTGATGCTGGTGAGAGTTTTACGTATACATGTGTTGATACAAATGTAACAAGTTCGTATACAAATATTGCAGGTGTTGTTGCTAATGCTACTACAAGCTCTATTACAGTTACTGACCGAGATCCTAGTGATGTTGTTGTAAGTGATCCAGAAGAACCTGTAACACCAGACCCAACACCAGAACCTGAAGAAGAAGAGGAAGAAGATGATGATGGTGCAATTGGTAATTTTGTATGGCATGATAGAAATAAAGATGGTGTACAAGATCCAGGTGAAGAAGGCATCACTGGTGTAAAGATTAAACTTTATAATGGTAATGATGTGGAAACAGATCGAACAAACTCTCGAGGTCGTTATAAGTTTAAAGAGCTTGACCCAGGACAATATAGAATTGTTGTTGCTGAAGAAACATTACCTGAGGGCTGTTATCAAACGTATGACAAAGATGGTACATTAGACAATAAAATAAAAACACGTATTACTGGAGATGAATATTATCGTAAAGCAGATTTTGGATATTATTGTCCAGGTGATGCTCCTGTTACAAAGACTTCACCACAAACTGGTGCTGGTACAACTGCAGGCATGGTATCATTCATCGCTGCTGCACTGTCAGCTGGATTTGTCTATAGACGTAATACAAAACAAAATGCATAAAGTAATTATTTTGTAATAATACTTTTGGGAAAACCCACAATTCTGTGGGTTTTTCTTTTTGAGAAAATTAAGAAGCTTAAATTCTAACTCAAATCTTAATCAAATTTTTTTTAAGCTCTGTTATTTCGTAAAATAGATTTTTTTGGTAGGGACAGTGTCACTGATCTGTCCGTTCGGTATAAAAAATCATTTGTATGGAATCTAAACTTTAATGTCACAATATAGATTCCGGACAGATTTATTTGTTTATCATCGCTAAACGCTCTGATACAAATAATATCTTCCGGAATGACAGGATCTTATATTTATTTGTAATTAAAATTGGGAGTAGAATGTAGTAAGTTGGTATTGACAATTTGTTATATAAATGCTATATTTCTATATTACCTTACACGTGTGATTTGTTAAATATCACAAGTGTTAGATATAATTTATTCGTTTAAGTGTATAATTTATGAGGAAAATGCAAATAGCTATTGTGGCGCTTGGAGCTATACTTGTTCTAGGAATTGCGGTAAATACATATGCTGCAGCAATTGGTAATACGGTTTGGAATGATTGTAATGCAAATGGTGTACAAGATGTAGATGAGGAGGGTATTTCTGGTGTAAAGATCAAGCTTTATAATGGAGATAATAAATATACAGATGTGACTAATTCACAAGGCCGTTATAAGTTTAAGGACTTGGGTGAGGGTCATTATAAATTGATTGTTGCACAAGAAACTTTACCTGAAGGATGTTATAATACACATGACCGTGATGGTAATAATGATGGTATATATGGTGGAAGATATTTAAGTGAAGATGATTATTTTACACATGCTGATTTTGGATATCATTGTCCAACAGTTAAATATGTTGCAATAGGACACATTTCTCCAGCAACGGGACCAAATACTGCAATGGCAATTATTGCAATTGCGGTGGCAGTAGGAGTAATGATGTTTATTTACAAAAGACAAGGCAAAAAGAATGCTTTAAAAAAATAGTGTTGAGCACATTATCAATAAAAAACCTATACAATCGTGTAGGTTTTTTATTTAGATATTTTTAGTGTATAATAGTTAAGTATGTGAGCTCATTGAAATTATTGGAAGATTGTTAGATGGCAGCTCTTAGAGTTTTTAATTCTGGAGAGGAAAGTCCGGACACTGATTTCATCTTCGGGTGAAAAAAACGGTAGCGGGTAATTCCCGTCTAGAGCAATCTACGAGGTGCGAGCAGAGACGTGTTTTAACCGCAAGGTAAACAGTTCTTGATTTATTTAAGAATAGCTTCATAGTGATATGGAGGTGAAACGGCTAAATCCTTACTGAAGTGCAAGACCGTATCCTATCTTTTGATAGGATGAGTCGCAAAGATTTGCATGGTAACATGTAAACAAGATAGATTGTCATCTTAGAATTTATTCTAACAGAATCCGGCTTATCAACCATCTTCCAATAATATCTGTGAGTAAGTAGCTTAAATGAAGGCAGAGACATAATTACAATTTGAAATATTTTTTATGAAAAAGTCAGAATTATTTTTTAGTTTCATACAAGTCTTTGTGGATTTTGTACTTATTATATGTGCATCGCTTTTTGCATATAAATTAAGACATACTGTTCAGGTACAGTCACTTATAAATAAGGAGGGTATTTACGATGTTTCCTTTGATCAATATTTGCATTTTACAATATTGATTGCAGTAATTGCAATAATTGTCTTTGCTTTTGAGGGATTATATAATATTCGTTCTACACGTAAATTTTGGCAAGAATCATATTCTGTATTTAAAGGAATGACGATTGTTCTTGTTTTGGTTATGATTGGATTCTTTTTGCAACGAGAATGGTTTTCATCTAGGTTTATTATTGTTGCTGCATGGTTTATTGCAATTGCAAGTGTCGCTATGGGGCGAGTTTTAATGCATGCATTTCAAAAGTTTCTTTTGGTGCAAAATGGTATTGGTGTTCACCGTGTTTTGTTGGTTGGTTCAAATGATAAAATTAAGTATTTATGTAGGGTTATACGAACAAATAAGCATTTAGGATATAAAATTGTAGATCACGTTGATTATATTAATATTCGTCAGATTAAAAAAATTCAAAAAAGAGATGGTATTGACGAGGTGATTGTACATGAGTCAGCTATGCCAGATGATTTATTGACTAAATTACATGATTACTGTGCAATAAATAATATTACATATAAATTTATACCAGCTTCATTGCAAGCAACACGATTTGAAATGAACATGTTTGAAGGTGAGCCACTTATTGAAGTGTTACATACGCCATTGGATGGATGGGGTAAGATTTTAAAACGTATTACAGATGTTATTATTTCAAGCATATTAATTATTTTGACAAGTCCAATCTTAATTATTGCAGCTATATTGGTAAAGTTAGAAGATGTGCACGCGCCTATTGTTTTTAAAAATGCAAGAATAGGAGCAAATGGAAAAGAATTTTATGTATATAAATTTAGATACATGAAGTGGAAGTGGTGTACTACAAAAGTAAATTCAAATTGGAAAGAGGCAATGAAATATGAAAAGGAATTAATTGCAAATAGTTCTGTGCGAGTTGGTCCTATTTATAAAATTGAAAATGATCCTCGGAAGTCTTGGATTGGTAAGATTCTTGAAAGATATTCCATAGATGAATTTCCACAATTTTTTAATGTGTGGAAAGGTGAGATGAGCTTGGTTGGTCCGAGACCACATCAACAAAGAGAGGTTGATAAATATCGTGAATATCATAGACGATTGCTGACTATAAAGCCAGGAATAACAGGTATGGCACAAATTTCAGGGCGTAGCGATTTGGATTTTGAAGATGAATATCGTTTGGATGTTTATTATATTGAAAATTGGTCATTGATACTTGATATGAAAATTTTGCTTAAAACACCATTTGCTGTTTTGCGTTCAAGGAAGAATTAGTGTTATAATAATAAATATAAATTGTTAATGAAAATATTATGGTGAAGTATATCATTAAGTTGTTGATTGTTGCTGGAGCATTTTTGGTTGCAGCATATTTTGTAGAAGGTATTAAAGTAGATAGTTTTTGGCCAGCTGCTGTCTTGGCCGCATTTGTTCTGGGAGTTTTAAATATAACCGTAAGACCTATTATTAAATTATTTTCATTACCAGTTACAATTTTAACATTGGGACTCTTTGGACTACTCATAAATATATTAGTATTTTGGCTCATTACTCTTATTATAACAGGTGTAACTATTGAAGGATTTATGTCAGCTGTTTGGGGACTTCTTATTATTACTATTGCAGGTTGGATTGCTGATGCAATTTTGAATAAATAAAGTAAATGAAAATTGCTTTAGTACACGATTATCTCGTGCAACATGGTGGTGCGGAGAAAGTTTTGAAATGTTTTTGTGAATTATTTCCAGATGCACCTATATATACACTTATTTATGACAAAGGTGTTATGGGGAAAACTTTTACTCATTGTAACATTCATACGTCATCATTACAGAAGATACCTTTTTCAAGGAAAAAACATCGATTATTTCCTTTGCTCATGCCAATGGCAATTGAAGAATTTGATTTTTCGCAATTTGATATTGTACTTTCAGATTCTTCTAGTTTTGCAAAAGGCATTATTACGCGACCAGAAACATTACATATTTCATATGTACACACACCGATGCGATATGCATGGGATGATTGTCAAAAATATACACGAGATTTTGGATTGCCAAAATTAATTGAGAGAGCTGTTCCATTTGTGATGAATAGTGTGCGTATATGGGATAGAGTTAGTAGTGATCGTGTTGATAAATATATTGCTAATTCGCAATTTGTAGCGAGGCGTATTAAAAAATATTATAACAAACGATCCACTGTAATTAATCCTCCAGTAAATGTGGATAATTTTTATATTGATAAAGGGGAATCAAAAGATTATTTTTTAATGGTAGGACGACTTATTGCGTATAAAAGACATGACATTGCTGTTGAAGCATTTAATAAATTAGGGTTACCACTTAAAATTATTGGACGTGGTCCAGAATTGATATCACTCAAAAAACGTGCAAATGATAATATTGAATTTTTGGAACGTGTTGATGATGAAAAGTTGGCTCAGTATTATGCAAATGCAAAGGCATTTATATTTCCACAAGAGGAGGATTTTGGAATTGTTGCTATTGAGGCGATGGCTTCAGGCAGACCTATTATTGCATATAAAGGAGGAGATATTGTAGAACATGTGGAGGATAAAAAAACAGGTTTATTTTTTGAAAAACAAACCTCAGAAGCTCTTGAAGATGTAATAGTAGAATTTGATAAATATAATTTTGAGTCGCAATATATAAGGAAGCAAGCTCAAAAATTTGACAGAGAAATCTTTAAGCGTAGAATAAAAGACTACATTGAAAAAGAATTTGAAATATATTTGAGGGATACATAATATTTAAGAAAATAAATATGGAATTAAGAGAATTTTTTGCAATTTTTGTTATACATAAAAAGATATTCTGGGGAATTATAGGCATATTTGTTCTTTGTGCTGTTGTATTTTATTTTGTGCAACCACAAACGTATAAAACATCTTTAACATTAAATATTACAAGGAGTTTTTCTGTAGAGAGTGATGAATATGCGTATGATAATTTTTATCGGTTGCAGGCTGATGAGAAATTTGCAGATACGGTTGTGCGTTGGATTCAGGCACCACACATCATCAATATTGTGATAGATAATATTACGTCAGTTGATAATCAAAAATTTAGCACAAAGAGATTGTCATCACAAGTAATTGATGTTAAATTTGTAACAAAAATAAAAAAAGATGGTGAAATTATTTCAACAAATCTTGTAGATGCTTTAAATGAGGAGTCACAAAGGTTGAATGCTTCACAAAAACAAGATAATTGGTTTGTTATTTTAGGAAGTAAGCCAATTATCGAAGATGACAGATTGTCATTATTATTTTTAGTTGCTTTAAGTGGTTTTGTGGGATTTTTTGTAGCATTTTGGTCTGTGATGATAAAACATTATATGACTGTATCAAATAAATAAAAGTGACTGTATGAAAATTGGTGTGGATGTGCGATGTTTTGCACAGGGAAAAAATACGGGCGTAGAAGAATATGCACAAAAGACATTACGTGCGATTTTTGAAGCTGATGAAAAAAATGAATATATTCTTTTTTTCAATGCATGGAGGGGTCGTCAGGTAGATTTTTCATGGGCAACGAAGTACAAGAATGTATCACTAAAAAAATATGTAATTCCAAATAAACTATTAAATTTTAGCTTATGGTTTTTACATTATCCAAAATTAGATAAATTATGTGGAAATGTAGATGTATTTTTTATGCCAAATAATAATTTCTGTGCACTATCTGATAGTGTGAAGTTATTTCTTACGGTACATGATTTGTCCTTTGAACATCATACACACTCTTTTTCATTGAAGCGGCGTTTGTGGCATTTTTTTGTAAATCCAAGATTGCTTGCAAAGAGGGCAAATAAAATATTTGCTGTATCTGCAGCGACACGTGCTGATATTTGTGAAACATACGACATAGACAAAAGTAAGGTTAGTATTACAAGAAATGGACTAACATCAGTTGAGGGAAAATATAATCGTAATAGCATGGAACTTATAATGATAAAAGAAAAATATAATTTACCATATCAATTTATTTTATATTTTGGAACAATTGAGCCACGTAAAAATATTGTCAGTATTATAAAGGCATATGAACAACTGCGAGCAACAAATAAAAATACAAAACATCAATTAATTATTGCAGGTGCACGTGGCTGGAAGGGTGAAGAAATTTATGGTGCAGTAGTAAATGCAAAATATAAAGAAGATATTGTGATATTGGCAGATATACCAGAAGATGAAAAGGAATTATTGTATACACTGGCTTCAGTTTTTGTATACCCGTCGTTTTTTGAAGGATTTGGATTTCCACCATTAGAAGCTATAAATTGTCTTGTACCAACAATCGTGTCACATACAACATCGCTACCAGAAGTAGCAGGGGATAATGCAATAATGGTCAATCCAACACGTCCAGATGAAATTGTTATTGCACTAAATGAAATTATCACAAACAAAAAACTACAAAAAATACTAACCTCAAATTCAAAACAACACACAGAAAAATTTCAATGGAACGATATATCAAACATTTTTGTACAACTTAGCTAGTAAAATGAGGTTTTTGTGCATTTATTTGAATTTTTGGTATAATTAAATGCATGAAGATAGGAATTGATGCGCGGTTTTTTGGTCCTGGTAGTAAAGGGTTGGGTCGGTATACGCAAAAACTTATTATACATTTGGAGCATATTGATTATGAAAATGAATATGTGATTTTTTTGCGTAAAGAAAATTTTTATTTGTATACACCAAAGAATAAAAACTTTACAAAAGTACTTGCGGATTATCAGTGGTATTCTTTTGCTGAACAAATCTTTTTTCCAATTACGTTATATAAACAGGGATGTGATATTGTACACTTTCCACATTTTAATGTACCTCTTTTGTATTTCAAAAAGTTTGTTGTTACTATTCATGATTTAATTTTATTGCGATATCCTACACGTAAAGCGTCAACTCTAGGTGCTGTTTTTTATTGGAGTAAGTTTCTGATGTACCGAATAGTTATTGTAAGAGTTGTTCAGAAGGCAAAAATAATTATTGCAGTATCACAATTTACAAAAGATGATATACAAAAACAATTTAAGGTTGCTGATGAAAAGATAGTTGTTATATACGAGGCAGCTGAGATTGGTGTAAAATTACCAAAAAATACGGATGAGATTTTGAAAAAGTATGGTATAATAAATTCGTATATGTTGTACGTAGGCAATGCCTATCCACATAAAAATTTGTATGCGTTGGTAGATGCATTTGCACATTATAAAAATGATAAAGGAACTATCAAAAAGTTAGTTTTAGTTGGCACAGATGATTATTTTTATAGAAATTTACAATTATATATAACAAAAAATAAAATACAAGATATTATAATACTACATACAATAGAGGATATTTTGTTGCGTGTGTTATATGAAAGAACACAATTATTTGTGTTCCCGTCGTTGTATGAGGGTTTTGGATTGCCACCTTTGGAAGCACAATTGGTAGGTGTTCCAGTATTGTCATCTAAGCAATCATGTATGCAGGAGGTTTTATCTGTTGACGGTGCTAAATATTGTGATACAGAAGATATTGTAGCATTTTCAAATGCAATGAAATTAGTTGATAGTGATAAGAAGTTACGTCAATCATTGATAATGAATGGACGCAAAAATGTAAAACAATATTCGTGGCAAAAAATGGCAACACAAATACATAATATATATACAAACAATATTTAAAATATGGATGGGGTCATATCAAAAAAACAACACATAAAAAATACTTCACAGAAGATGTGTGATGCTGTTGATTTTGATGTGTCTAAAGAAGAAAATTTTGATAATAATGAATATCATATTTTGAAACTTGGAAAGGTGTATGATAGTAATGAAATACATATTAGTTATAGTGATTTTGAAAATGATACAAATATTCAAGAAGGTTATCATATAGGTACACAGGCATATAATGTAGTGCATCATACAATTCCTGAATTTGATACACAAGAACCATCAGAAGATTTGTCGAGTCAGGTAGATCACAATGATTATTATGGTGTCAAAGGTCAGAGTACTGAGGATGATTTAGAGGGTAAAAATGAGGAGGTTGAATTATTATTATCTAATGATGAAGATTTATTTGAAAATAAAGAATTTTGCATGAGTTTTTCTGTGGGTGACTTGCCAATTTTTTCTCACGAAAGTATTTTATTGTCGCAACGTATTTCAACGCAATTTGCAATTGTTGTGGGAATTATGACAGTGACTTTAGGACTATTTTTATTTGTAGGAACCACATTTGCCGTGAAAGAACGTGTAGATGGAGCTGGAAAGCGTGCAATAACATCGATGAAAATAGCGGCGGACAGTTTGGCTAATAGTGACTTTAGAACTGCTGGTGATGGTATAGATAGTGCATATCAAGAGTTTGTATTTGCTTCGGAGGAAATGGATAAAATTGGCAGTTTTGCAACATTTATTTCGCAATTTATACCAGGGGCTTCTAAATTAGCAAGCGGTAATCATATTGTTGAGGCCGGTAAATATTTAACACATAGTGCAACAGAACTGTATTCTATTGTACCAGCTGTTATTGAAAAAGATAATCCCTTGGTTTCTGATGATGGTACGCATATTTCATTTTTGGCCCTATATCAAATGTTGGCGGATCATATGGTTGTAGTACATGAAGATGTAAAATTAGCGACAAAACATATTAGTGCGGTATATTTGGATGATGTACCAGAGAAATATCAAAATACTTTTGTGCAAATGCAAGAGTCATTACCACTTGTTGAATCTTCTTTGCAAAGTGTTGTAGAATCACGCGGAGCTGTAGAAGAATTATTGGGAGCAAATGGACAACGTACATATTTATTTTTATTTCAAAATAATCACGAGATGCGGGCAACAGGTGGATTTATTGGTAGTTATGGAATTTTGAAAATTAAAGATGGACGTATCGAAAAAATGGTAGTAGATGATATTTTTAACCCAGATGGGCAACTTACCGATCAAATTGTGCCACCATTACCAATACAAAAAATTTCTGCAAATTGGAGTTTACATGATAGTAATTGGTTTGTTGATTTTCCAGTTTCTGCAAGAAAAGCAATTGATTTTTATGAGAGAACTGGTGGTCCAACAGTTGATGGTGTGATTGCTATTACGCCTGTTATGATGGAGAAGTTTTTGGATATTACAGGCCCAATTGCGTTATCGCAGTATGATATGATTTTGACAAGTGAGAATTTTATGGAGGTAACACAAAATGAAGTTGAGGATGAAGAAAATTATGAGAAAGAACAAAAACAATCAAAAATTATTGATGAGAATGATTCTGATATTGTAGTTGCAGATGCAAATTCTGGTGAAGAGAGTGAGGGTGCCGAGGAAGAGCAAAAACAACCAAAAAAGGTTTTATCAGATCTTATGCCGATAATGATTGACAGATTGTCAGATAGGAAAAATCCAGAGCATTTAGCAAAATTGCTGTCAGCAGTTTCAAGCGGTTTTAAAGAGCGACACATAGTTATGTATATGACAGATGATAATGTACAAAGTATTATTGAAGATAATGGCTGGAGTGGATCTGTATTGCAGACAGATAGAGATTATTTAAATGTAGTTAATACAAATATAAATGGATTCAAGACAGATGGAATTATTGATGAAACTATTTCACATACTGCTCAAATAGATGAAAATGGCTATATTATAAATACGGTGAAAATTAAACGAGTACATAATGGAGGTAAGACAGGATTTCCCTGGTGGGATGCAGTTAATTCTAATTATATGCGTGTGTATGTTCCAAAAGGATCACAATTAATATCAGTAGAGGGACATACGAGAGAAATAAATTCAGAGAGATTGGATTATGATGCACTTGGTTATGAGAGAGATACTGATGTTGAAAAAGAAGAAAATGGTATGTATATTGATGAAGAAACAGGGACGCGTATTTATGAAGAATACAACAAGACCGTATTTGCAAATTGGACATATGTATCACCACAAGAAAGTACTATTGTAACGTATAAATATAGGCTGCCTTTTAGGACTGATTTTAATAGTGACGAAACTGGCGAATTTGGTTCATATGCAATTTTATTTCAAAAGCAGATAGGTAGTGAAAACTCAGAGATTGAAAGTTCTATAATATTGCACGATAATTTTGTGGGGAAGTGGCATTCACAAGGTGATATTCAAACAATGTCTATGGAGAATAATTTAATTACAGATCGTTATCATGGAGTAGTGTTTCGAATAAATGAATAAAATATATGCTTGATTAAGTATAAAAAACGCTTTATACTGGTATAGTTATAGTTTTGAGTAGTATAAAAAATACTGTAAATAATTTGTACAATATATTTATTATCAATGATTACTAAAATAACAAAATTTGTTACACAGTCTTCACGACAATCAATTGCTGCAGGTGCATTAATTGTTGCGTTTTTTGGTATACTCAGTCGTATTTTAGGATTGATTAGGGATAGAATTTTGGCATCACATTATGGTGCTGGTGATGAGTTAGATATTTATTATGCAGCATTTCGATTACCAGATCTCATTTTTGAACTGTTAGTTGTGGGTGCGCTAGGCGCAGCATTTATACCAATATTTACAAAATTAATCACAAAAAAAAATACAGCCAGAGCCTGGAAGGCTGTGAGTGGTGTCTTTTTTATGATTGTTGGTACAATGCTTATTTTATCTATTGTGGGTGTAATTTTTGCACCGTTTCTTATGCACATTATTGTACCAGGTTTTCCAGCTGAAAAAATGTCTGAAACAGTTCAGTTAGCACGTATCATGTTTTTAAGTCCAATTTTTTTATCGGCTAGTGCTGTATTGGGGGGTGTTCTAGTATCATTTCGTAGATTTATATTGTACTCAATGGCACCACTTTTTTATAATATAGGAATTATTATAGGAGCTACTATATTTGCACCAAGAATGGGACTCGTTGGATTGGCAGGGGGTGTTGTGTTGGGCGCATTTTTACATTTGATAGTTCATATTATTGCAGTTAATAAGGCAAAATTAAAAGTTATCATGCCGAATGAATTGCCATACAAAAATAAAGATGTTAGACATATTATGTTGTTGATGGTGCCACGTATGTTTTCAAGTGCGTCAAATCAAATTTCATTACTTCTGATTACCTTTTTTGCTTCAATGCTTGCAGCTGGAAGTCTTACGGTATTTTCATTTGCAATAAATATACAGGGTGTAGTACTAGGTCTCATAGGCATACCATTTGCAGTAGCTGCATTTCCAGTATTATCAAGTAAATTTGCAGGAGGTGATACAAAAGCATTTATTGGTGTATTATCACAAACGTTACGTCGTATATTATATTATGCTGTTCCACTTAGTATAATCTTTTTTGTCATGCGGGAGCAAATTGTTCGTGTGGTATATGGAGCTGGACATTTTGATATAGATGATACAGTGTTAACTTATCAAATTTTGGGGATACTATGTTTAAGTCTTTTTGCTCAAAGTGTGATTCCACTTTTGGCACGAGGTTTTTATGCAATGCAAAATACAAAGACACCTTTTTACGTTGCGCTTAGTGCACAGGCAATTAATGCCTTTTTGATTATTATATTGATTCGTAGTTTAGGTATTTATGCAATTGCAATTGCTTTTTCGGTAGCAGCTATTTTTAATGCACTATTATTATTTATAATTTTACACAAACATGTGGAGGATTATGAATATAAGGACACGTTGCGTACAGCAACACAAATTGCAATTGCAACATTTGTAACATTTGTGGTTACATATTTTATGCGTAATATTTTGGGTACAATATTGCCTTTGGAGTTTGTATGGGGTGTGCTTGTGCAGTTGGTAGTTGCTGGAGGTGTCGGTGTCGGTGTTTATCTATTTGTTACAGCAATTTTTGGAATGAGAGAATTTGAAACAATAAAAAAGAAAATTATTATTAGGATTTTTGGTCGACCACAAGTTGCAAATGAAGAACAAAATATTATACGATAGTATTTTATTTAAGTTGACAATTTTCTGTTATATGCTAGACTAATTCATTATCATTTAATGGATATTTTTGTGTATTTAAATAGGTAATAAAGTTATTAATTAAAATATTTATATGAATAAGAATCAACTGGTTTTAATAATAATGGTAGTCATGTTTAGCATGGTGGGTATTTTTATGTTTGTAGTATTTAATTCAGATGATAATGATAGTATTGAGGAGTCATTGCAAGATGCTGATGGTGAATATTTATTTGAGATTGATGGTGATACAGCTGATTATGTTGAAATAGAAAATGTAGATTCAAAGTCTTTTAAAAATACTGCTAGTGCTAGTGTTAGTGTTAGTGAGAATGATATTGTGCAAATTAAAGAAAAGCAGGTTCAAAATAATAATACAGAAAGTCAAGGGTCACCTGAAACAGGACCTGGTTTTGTAGCAATGCTAATAGCGACTGTTGTTGCAATTATCTCTGCAGTATTTATATATAAAAAACAAGGTAAAAAAAACATTTTGTAGCAATTATATTTTATTAGTAAAAGTTTGCTGGAAGTTGGCGAGCTTTTATTTTTTGTTATTCAATATAGATTTACTTGTGTTTTTGTAGCTTGAAGTTCACTTAAAAATTAACTATCTAGGGTAACCTATTTATGAGCTATGCACTAATAACTTGAGTGACATTCTTTAGGGGGTATAATAAAGCATTGCCTAAACACCTTTTTTTCGGTATACTTTATTCTATGAAAAACATTAGGAACTTTTGTATTATTGCGCATATTGATCATGGGAAGTCGACGTTGTCAGACCGACTTTTGGAGGTTACTGGAACGATAGAAGAGAGAGAAATGAAAGAGCAATTATTGGATACAATGGATTTAGAACGTGAGCGTGGAATTACGATTAAGTTGCAACCGGTACAGATGCAATACAACTATAGTGACACAGAATATACATTGAATTTAATTGATACGCCAGGTCATGTAGATTTTGCTTATGAGGTATCTCGGTCACTTGCCGCTGTTGAGAGTGCTGTTTTGCTTGTGGATGCTTCGCAGGGTGTACAAGCACAAACACTTACAAACTTATATTTTGCACTTGAACAAGATCTTGAAATTATTCCAGTTTTAAATAAAATTGATTTACCAAATGCAGATGTTGAAAAGGTAAAAAAGGAAATTGTACATATACTTGGGTGTTCCGCTGATGATATTTTGTCTGTAAGTGGAAAAACAGGAGAAGGTGTAAAAGAATTGATAGGAGAAATAATTGAAAAAACACCAGAGCCAAGCGGAGATGTGGAGAAAATAACACGGGCACTAATTTTTGATAGTGTATATGATTCATATAAAGGAGTACTTGCATATGTACGTGTTGTGGACGGTACTATAAATAAGCGAGATGATATTCATATGCTTATGACTAAGGGTCAGAGTAGTATAGTAGAATTAGGTCATTTACGTCCAAAGTATGAAAAATGTGATGACTTGCATGCAGGAGATATTGGTTATATTGCAACAGGATTCAAAAGTGTGTCTGAGTGTAAGGTTGGGGACACAATTACTTTAAAACAAAATGCAAAAACAGAAAATTACGATGAAATTGGACCACTTCCAGGTTATCAAGAAGTTCAGCCGATGGTATATGCTAGTTTTTATCCACTTGATGGAAGTGATTATAATTTAATGCGTGATGCATTGGAAAAATTAAAACTTAATGATGGAGCGTTTCGGTTTGAACCTGAGAGTAATAAGGCACTTGGAAGAGGTTTTAGGTGTGGATTTCTGGGCTTGCTACATCTTGAAATTATACAAGCAAGACTTGATAGGGAGTTTGATATGAATCCCACGATTACAACTCCAAGTGTTGTTTATAAGGTACACAAAAAAGATGTAGATGAATCAATTGAAATTTTTTCACCAACAGAATTACCAGATTTGTCACAAGTTGATTTTATTGAAGAACCTTATGTAAAGCTTGAAATTATCGCACCGTCAGAACATTTAGGAAGGGTAATGGAACTTATGGGCAATACACGTGCAGAATATAGGACAACTGATTATATAGATGAAACTAGAGTACAACTTGTTTTTGATGCACCTCTTATGGATGTTATTGTGGATTTTCATGATCAATTAAAAAGTGTTTCGAGTGGATATGCGTCTATGAATTATGAGATAATAGGATACAGGACAAGTGATTTGGTAAAGTTGGATATATTGGTTGCTGGGGATGTCGTAGAAGCATTTGCGAGAATTGTGCCGAGGGATGGTGCACACGGAGTAGGAAAGGTAACTGTAGATAAACTGAAAGAAGTATTACCAAGACAAAACTTTACAGTAGCAATTCAAGCGGCTATTGGTTCAAAAGTAATAGCAAGATCAACAATTAGTGCATTTCGTAAAGATGTTACAGCTGGACTCTATGGTGGAGATATTACAAGGAAGAGAAAACTACTTGAAAAACAAAAGAAAGGTAAGAAGCGAATGGCACAGTCAGGAAAGGTAGATATTCCGCCAGAGACTTTTCTAAAGGTGCTTCGAAAATAAAAAAACTTGACAAATTAGCATTATGTGTTAGGGTTTAGTTATTAGAATTAAACAGTAGAAATGAACAATCAAAATTATACAAATCAAGAGAAAAATATAGTTTCAGCTACATTTGTAGCAGGATATACGTCTTTTTATGGTGAAATAATGGAGATTATTCGGGTAGTTTACTCTGTTTGTGTAGCTCCAAATATTTTTAGCCAGAGTGATTTTTATAAGTTTGATAAATTTTTATTGAAAACATAAAATTAAAATTTAAAAACTTTTTAAAGATTATCTCGGCTAAATAAGAAGTCGAGATTTTTATTTTATAACTTAAAAGAATATATCAAAAGTTTTTTAAAAGGCAAAGAGTTAATTAAATTAAAGGAGAGATTATGAAAAAAAGTAAAGTAAAAACAAATGGTTTTTGGTTAGATTTATGGAAATTATTGTCGCCATCAAAAATTGATTTCAAAAAAATTTTTATTTTGACAATCATTTATGAATTGGTTGCGCTATTAGGTCCATATTTCTTAAAATTAATCATTGATAGGGTTATAACATTTAATCCTGAAGAAGTCGGCATTATTATTATTTTAATTGCTGCGATGTTTGTGAGTGAACAAGCAAAGTCTGGTATTAATTATTTTAAAGAAAAGATAATTTTTAGGATGTTGCTTGCGATAGAATATTATTTGCCAGTACGAGCACAAGAAAAATTAGTCAATCTTTCATTGTCGTATCATGAAAAAGAAAATACGGGCAATAAGATTGTAAAGATTGAAAAAGGTGTCAATAAAATTGTTGATTTCATGGCAAACCTTAGTTGGGAAGTTATTCCAACAATATTACAATTAATTATAACGTTGCTAGTACTGTTTATAATCGAATGGAGATTTGGTGTTGCGATGTTATTTTTTGCACCGTTATTTATCTGGATAACTTTTTGGGTAAATGAAAAGGTAAATCCTGTACGAAAAAAGAGGTATAAAGATCAAGAGGTTGCCTCTGGGCGAATGGTACAGTCTATTATTAACGTTAATACTGTAAAATCATTTGTTCAAGAAAAAACTGAAGTTAGGGGTTTTGCAAAAATAAGAGAAATAATAAGAGTAAATGAAACAAGGGAGTGGAATTATGTACTTAAAATTGGACTTGGTAGAAATCTAATTATTGATTTAGGACGAAGTACAACACTTTTGTTGGGAGTTTATCTTGCGTTACACAATCAGATTAGTGTGGGTATGCTGATTTTTGTTATTACACTTTCAGAGAAGGCTTATTTTTCACTTTTTAGATTGTCTAGGTTTTATGATAAAATTGAAGAGGGTAAAGAAGCTGTGCGGAGATTTATGACATTGTTGGATGCAAAAAATCCAATAAAAAATCCAAAGAATGGATTTGTGCCAACTAAAATTATTGGTAAAGTTGAATTTAGAAATGTTAATTTTTCTTATAATGAAGATAAAATAAAAGCTCTTGATAAGATTGATTTACTTATTAATTCTGGATGCGTGACAGCATTTGTTGGTCCGTCTGGAGGAGGTAAAACAACTTTAGCTAGAATGATTTATCGTCATTATGATCCGATTTCGGGTGGAGTATTTTTAGATGGAAAGGATTTGCGAGAGTATGATTTGTACGAGTTTCGTAAGTTTATGTCAATTGTTCCACAAGAGGTGGAAGTATTTGACCTTACTGTTGGAGAAAATATTGCTTATGCAAAAGTGGGAGCAAGTTTCAAAGAAATTAAGGCTGCAGCAAAAATGGCTAATGCTGATGAATTTATTAGTAAACTTCCCCAGGGGTATGATACCAAGGTTGGTGAGAGAGGCATAAAACTCTCAGGCGGGCAAAGACAACGATTGGGAATTGCACGAGCTCTCTTGGTTAATCCACGAATCTTGATTTTTGATGAGGCGACTAGTAGTCTTGACTCTCAAAGTGAGAGACTTATTCAAGAAGCTATGGAAAGAATTAGTCGGGGTCGTACAACAATTATCATTGCGCATCGTTTGAGTACGATTAAAAAAGCAGATAAAATTGTTGTAATTGAAGATGGTAAGATCGCCGAAGAGGGAAATCATATGGAACTTTCCAAAAATAGAGGTAGTGTATATGCAAAATTGCTAAAGCTGCAAAAAGTTGGTGAAGTGAATTGATTTAACTTCATTTAGGTAGAAAGCGAGAATGTATCATTCTCGCTTTTTCACTAATAAAATGATTAAATATAAAATTTTTATTTTGACGATTAGATAAAATAATAGTAATATAAGGTGAGTTACAAAAATAAAAATACAAATACAAGTAAAATAAAGACAGTTAAAAGAACTGGCTTTTTGTCGTATATTATATATTTTAATATAAAGTGAATGAAAAGAATTATAAATAATGTTTCAAAAATATCAAAAAAAATTAGTGGTAAAATCTTTGGAAATTTATCCAAAGATATTGGTATTGATTTGGGTACAGCAAATACTTTAGTGTATGTGAGTGGTAGTGGAATTGTAATCAATGAGCCGTCAGTCGTTGCAATGAATAATCGTACGGGTCAAATTCTTGCTATTGGTAAATCAGCAAAGCGTATGGTGGGCAAAACTCCAGCGCATATTGTAGCAACACGACCGCTTGTGGATGGTGTGGTGAGTGATTTTGAGGTAACAGAGCAGATGCTTAAATATTTTTTTGATCAAGTGCACAAAGATTCATTTTCGCTATTACCGAGACCACGTGTTTTAATAGGTATTCCTTCTGGAGTTACTGAGGTAGAAAAACGTGCTGTAATTGATGCTGCTATAAGTGCTGGTGCGCGTGAAGCATATCTTATTGATGAGCCAATGGCCGCCTCAATTGGTGCAAGGTTGCCAGTAACAGATGCAAGCGGAAACATGATTGTTGATATTGGTGGAGGAACTAGTGAAATTGCTGTTATATCTTTGGGTGGTGTTGTTGCTGCTAGGTCGCTTCGAGTTGCTGGAGATGAAATGAATGAAGATATTATCAGATACATGCGAGATGAATTTAATCTACTCATAGGTGAGAGGACGTCAGAAGAAATAAAGATAACAGTGGGTAGCGCATATCCACAAAAAACACAATTAAAGATGAAGGTGCGAGGAAGGGATCTTGTAACAGGCTTACCTAGTGAAGTAACTGTTACAGATGATCATATTCGTGATGCACTTTCAAGGAGTGTGCGTATAATTGTAAATACTATTAAAACAATTATTGAAGAAACTCCGCCAGAATTACTTGCTGATGTAATGCAAAGAGGTATTATACTTGCTGGTGGGGGAGGTTTGACACGAGGATTGGATAAACTGATTGCAAATGAAACAAAGATGCCTGTGATGAAAATGGAAGACCCTCTTACAGCTGTGGTACGTGGTACAGGTATTGTGTTAGAAGATTTAGATAACCTACGTGAAGTATTAATTGAAACCGATCAGATGGCACCTCTTAGATAATCATATTTATAAAGAATGTTGTTTATATGCAATCAATTCATAAAAATAAACGTAAAAAAAATATTTTTATTTATATCATTATAATTATTGTAGTGATTATTATAAATCCGTTTAATATATTTGGGTCTGTGCGTAATATTATCATGATACCACTTACGCCAGTAATTCGGTTTGGATTTGGTCCAGGGTCATATATATCAGAGCACGTTAGTATGATTTTTCAGATAGGGACACTTTATCGAGATAATCAAGATTTACAAAATAAAGTACAGCAGTTAGAGGCCGGAAATGCAAGTACGCAAGATATTAAAAATGAAAATGAGATATTACGTAATACACTAAATTTATTACCTCATGATGGGCTAAATTTAATTGGGTCAGATGTGATATTACGGGATTCTTTGGGTGGTAATCAATGGATTCTTGTAAATAGAGGAACAAAGGATGGAGTGACTGTGGGTATGCCTGTTATAGTAAACGAGAATGTTTTAGTTGGTGTTGTGGATGAAGTTGATGATAAAACTGCACGTGTGCGTCTTATAACACATCCAGATAGTACAGTGAATATTGTAAGTGCACGAACTGGAGCTGAAGCAATTGCATACGGAAAACATGGATTATCAGTTGTAGTAGAAGATATTAAAAAAGATAGTGATGTTATAGACGGAGATGTATTTATTACCTCAGATATTGGTAATACATTCTCACGGGGTATTAGTGTAGGTACCGTGCAAAATATAACAAGTTCAGTAGATAATCTATTTCAAAAAGCATATATGTTACCACTTGCTTCTTTGGACGATTTACGTTTTGTATTTATTGTAAAATAAATAATATGGTTAGTTTTTTTATTCGTTCGGGTATTATTTTAATTGCTATCATATTAGCAATAGGATTTGCTAATGGGTTAAAGGTGGATTCTTTTATGATTGCATGTATGTTTATATGTGCATGGATTACTATAGTTACTTTTAGAAATATTTTTTGGTGGATTATGGGATTTTCTATAATATTTGGACTTGTTCATTATGATATGTTAGTTATATATATTGTGAGTATGTTAGGTGTGGCAATTTTGTTTGACTTAGCTTATTCATATGTACGTCGAAGTGCGAACGATAATTTCATTACTTTATATGCTATGGCATTTGTCTTTGCTAGTGTAGTAATGACTTTAATGGAATTTATAATGTATCGTTATGTATTTATAAATGTTATTACAACTATAATTAATATTGTTGTAACACTATGTCTATTTACTGTATTTAGATTTTTAATTAAGCGTGCAGAACGGTTTATAAATTTATATACACATGGCACGGATATGCGATGTCATACGTAAAACATATATGAAATTTAAGAAAATAAATGTAAATACAAGCGAAATAGAAGATGCTGTTTTGACAGCATCTGAAAAAGAAGCATCTCATATGGCTTTCGATTTTGACAAGAGATGGTTTATTATTTTCTTTGGCGCAGTCCTTTTGGTTATAGTTTTGCTGATTGCACGTGTATTTTATTTATCTGTTGTAAAAGGCGAATATTATGCCTTTGTTGCATCAGGTAATAGTGTGCGGTCTGTGCCTATTATTGCGCCACGAGGAACGATATATGATGTAGAGGGCAATATTTTAGCTGATAATATGCCTAGTCGTAGTATAATTGTGTTACCATCGCTATTGCCAGAAGATATTGAAGTAAAAAAACAAATGACTCAAAAGCTTGCAGATATATTATCTTTAGATAAAATGCATATTAGTACAGCTATGGATGAGGCATTGGAAACTGGCATGGAAAATACAATTGTTGAAAATATTACACATGAGCAAGCACTAGAATTGCGTGCGCATGAAAGAGAATTTCCAGGTATTCACATTCAACAAACTGCTGTACGTAATTATGTGAACGGTGAAAAGTTTGCACACATTATAGGATATGAAGGATTGATTCAAAAAAAAGAAAGAGAAGAAAATCCTGACTATTTATTGATAGATAGAATTGGTAAGACAGGCATAGAATATCAATATGAAAAATATTTACATGGAAAACATGGTGCAGAACAAGTACTTGTGGATAGTCGTGGAAATATTGTAAAAGACCTTGTGGATATTGTATCAGAAAATGGATTTGAAGTTCATCTGAATATAGATGCACAGTTGCAAAGTTTTTTATATGATAGATTGACAAAAGAATTAGAGCGAGCTCAGACACGTAAAGCTATGGCAATTATTATGGATCCTCGTGATGGAGCTGTACGAGCCATGGTTAGTTTGCCGTCATATGATAATAATAAGTTTGCTCAGGGCATTGATTCTGAGACATATAGTAATTGGATTACAGATGATGATAGACCGCTTTTTAATCGTGCAATTGGAGGTGTATATGCTCCAGGGTCTACAATAAAACCAAATATGGGAATTGCAGTGCTTGCAGAAAATATTATTTCTGCAAGTCACAAAATAGAAAGTCGTGGAGGATTACAATTAGGTAGTTTTTTCTTTGGAGATTGGAAAATTCATGGATTTACTGACTTGAGACAAGCTATTGCAGTTTCTAGTGATGTTTATTTTTATACAATTGGTGGTGGTTATGGTGATATTGTAGGACTTGGTATTGAGAGGATGAAACAATATATGACGAAATTTGGTTATGGTGAAAAAACAGGTATTGATTTGCCAGGTGAAGTATCAGGATTTTATCCCGATAAGCAATGGAAAGAAGATGAGATTGGGGAAAGATGGTATATAGGTAATACATACCATGCTTCAATCGGTCAGGGATATATTACAGCAACGGCTTTACAAGTATTAAATGCGATAGCGTCACTTGCAAATGGAGGCACTCTATATGAGCCACACATAGTATCACGCATTGTAGATAAAAATACTGAGACACAGATTGATATTGAAAAAAAAGTTATTAGAGATAATATTGCAGATAGTGATGATATAAAAATAATACAAGAAGGAATGCGTCAGACCGTGACAGAGGGAACTGCAACAATGCTTTCTGCATTGGATGTGCCAATTGCAGGGAAGACGGGTACAGCACAATTTGGTGGTAGCGAAAAAGTTCATTCATGGTTTGTGTCCTATGCACCATATGATGATCCAGAAATGGTTATGGTGATAATGGTAGAAGGTCAAACAAGTGAAATTTCATCAGCAACAGTGCCAGTAGCATATGACGTTTATAAGTGGTATTTTGGTGGACGTGATGAAAGTATTTTTGAACAAACTGAAGAAACTGTCGCAGAACAAAACCAGAATAATGAAATTGAATAGGGGATTGCTTTTTGAGATAAATAAGATATAATAGAATTATTGAAATAATTTTTTATGAAATAATAATTATGATTACTGAGTTGAAATTGAGAAATTTTCCAATATCTTTTTATGCAATTATTTTAGGATTGGCAGGCTTTACTGTTGCATGGCAAAAAGCTGAATCATTTTTTGGAATAGGTAATACTGTGAGTAGCATAATTGGGATAACAGGTCTCATATTATTTTTAGTAATTTCTGCAATTTATATTATAAAATGGATTAAATTTCCGCAGGAGGTAAAAGCAGAATTTCATAATCCTGTTAAAATTAATTTTTTTCCAATTATTGCTAAAATTTTTCTTTTAGGAAGTATTATTTTAGTTGGACTTGGTTTTCATCAAGTTGCACAAAATTTGTGGATTATAGGTGTTATCTTACAACTAGGCTTTACATTTATATTGATGTACTTTTGGATGAATTCTGATAAGTTTGAACTCAAGCATATTAGTCCAGCTCTTTTTATCCCAATTGTAGGTAATATACTTATCCCAATTGTAGGCGTAGAATTTTATTCAGCAGAAATATCATGGTTCTTTTTTAGCGTAGGTTTTTTCTTGTGGATTATTTTTATGATAATCGTCTTTTATCGTATTATATTTGCTCATCCACTGCCAGAGAAATTAGTTCCAACATTTTTCATTTTAATGGCACCGCCAGCAATTGGATTTATTTCATATGTTAAGTTAACAGGAGATTTTGATGTTTTTGCACGAATGATGTATTATTTTTCACTTTTCTTATTCTTTGTGTTATTAACGCAGATTGTACGATTTTTTAAGATTCGATTTTTTCTCTCATGGTGGGCATATTCATTCCCGCTGGATGCATTAGTTATTGCAACTTTTTTTGCTTATCATCAAACAGGAATGGAGTTTTTTAAATTTATAGGACTTTTCATGTTTGCTTTGCTAAATATTCTCATTGTATTTTTGATATTCAAGACTGCTAAGGCAATAAGCAAAGGACACATTTGCATTGAAGAAAACGATTAATATAATAAATAAAAAGCATGCTTTATAAAAAAATAGTTAACCAAGATATACAAGAAGTAATTAGGGCAATTAAAAGTAAGTCTAATGATTTTGATTTTGTGGTTCGAGATGTTTTTGATATGGCACAAAATTTTAAAGATCATGGAGTAGATGTTGATGATGATTTTGAATATTATTCAATTATGATATGTAATCCTCAAAAAGCGTATCAAAGCATTAAAGGAAAAATGATTCGTGGAGCAGTTTTGTTACCACCAAAACAAGTGGTTGTATATTCTGAGAATGAAGGACAAACAACACTTGCATATGAAGCTCCTGACAAAGAAAATATTGCAAAAATTATGCCAGAAGATGTAGATTTTCAAGATGGATTAATTGCTTCTGGTCAAAAAATCATTGAATTAATTAAAAATATTGACGCAGAAAAGTAAGAGTGTTTTATTCTCTAGATAAATAATTTAAAATAAAAATATAATATAAAATAATATTTATGAATAAGGTCACATATTGGTTACGTAAGGTGGGTATGTTGCGTACATCTTCTTATAAAGTAAGTGGTGATGCTGAAAAGTTAAATAAAATACAGGCAAGTGATGGTGACATGATACAAAGTCCAAAAGAAATTGATGTAAAATACAAGGAGCAAAATACGGGACAATCAAATAATAGTACATCTAGTGACACACCTCCAAATAATGATAAAAAAGGAAGTAGTAGCAAGGCTTTGTTTTGGATTTTTCTTGTAATCGGAGTCAGTCTTTGTATTTTGATATTGCTAATGGATTTTTCAGTATGGTTTATGTTTGCAGTTGTAATGTGGGCATGGTTTTTGCATGGTTTGTGGTCAAGGGCTAATGTTGGAGCGTTGATGGTAGGTAAAACAATCATGATTGGAACTGTGCTTGTTATAGTTTCTTTGTTTTTTGTAAATGCAGCATTGTTAGGCTCGGAGGATATACAAGAGGAATATAATCAAGTTGTAAATGTAATAGACAAAAAGGATGTAAAGCAAAAAGAAAATAAATTAGAAGAAAAGTCAAAAAGTACAGATAAAATTTCACAATTTTTTGTAGAACTTGAAAAAGAAACAAATATAGATTTTGGACAGGTTGCAGATGCAACTGGGATTGTTTGGACAAATGGCGGAGCAGGACTTGCATTGCAAAAAGCAAAAGAAATAAAAACAAGTGATGCTTCCAACAAAGACTGGAAATTAATAAAACAATATTTTGAAGATAATAATGGAACACATGGAACAATCGGTATGGTTTTTACAGGTGAAAAAAATCAAGATGGATATTATTTTCAAGATGGAGAATTTAAAATGCTTATGTGTGTCCTGACAGATGCAAAGAAAATAATCACGGTCAGTTGTGGTTGGGGTCCAGGTGGAGGAAAATAAAATATATAAATAAAAGTTAAAATAAAATATATGAATAATAAATATACATTTCCACTAGTACTTCTGGCAGTTGGTGCTTTTGTTTTTGTAGTGTTTTTTACGTTTAGTCCAATCTCCACAAATAATAATCAAATACGTGTTTCAGAAGATGTATCTACTCTTTTGCAAGAAGAACAATTAGAACCAACATATTTATTTACACATTCAACAGGGGGAGGAACATTTGAAAATATTGAAGGAGATGAATATATATTAACTTTATCAAATCCAAATGAAGAAGTTATTTATTTTTCTGATAGACCATTTCGTGAGACAGGACATATGCCTTTAGCGATGTTTCTTGATGATCTTGATTTTGAAATAGATCCACCAAATGCAACTGTTGTATTGGAAAATGAAGAAGGTGACAAAATAATGATAGTTGCAGAGTTAATAGAGCCAATTTTTAATAGAGATGATAACACTCTTGTGTATAAGGTGCGTGTTTTGCATGATGAAACGGGTGAATTGGCAGAATATGGGGAGGTTGTTATGTTTGAGAGTTTTGCAAATGCAGTATTTTTTATAGATAGTTCAAAAAGTCATGGAGAAGAAGAAAATACATGGAAAGATCACAAGGATAAAATATGTGGGAAAAAACCAAAGAAGGATAAAAAGGATTATAGGATGACATTGGGAGAGGCACATAAAATAGCAACAAAAAAAGATGGGGATACAGAGTGTTTAGTGCATAATGCAAAATTAAGTAAAACAGATTTTGAATGCAAGGATGATGTATGGAAAATTAAAATGGACACAAATATAAAAGGTGAGGCAAGTAAATGTCAGGCATATTGTATTATTGTGCCAGAAGAAAGAAATAAAAAGGAAGAAGGCGTTGCTCGTGTAGAATATGATTGTAAACATCATGGTGATGAAAAAGGAGATAAAAATGTTTTTTGTCCACAACCAGATGTAAAAAGTGGACATCATTATAAAAATGTAGTAAGTGATCTAGTAGATGAATATCATCATATAGCAAAAAAGGCAAAAGAGGGGCATACAAGTTATGAACATCATTATTGTGTAGAGACGGGAATGCCTTACTCAACTAATGAACATTGGGCCACTGATTGTTCTGGACTTGGAGGTTATGCCTTATTTAAAAAATTGCCATATCATTATAAATTATTAGATGAAAGCAGAGGTGCTCATGCCAAAGCAGATAGACCGTTAGCTATGGATTTTTATAATTTTATTCATGATTTAGATGATGATAAATGTTGGGAAAGGATTCATAAGCTTGAAAATGCAAAGCAAGGAGATTTTCTTGTTGTAAAATATCATAAAGACAAGGATAAGCACTCTTGTACAAGTTCAACAGGTCATGTTATGTGGATTGATGAGGTGCATGACAAAACAGGTAGTCACCGTAAGATTACAGTAATTGATTCTGCAAATAGTGGTCACGGTAGTGATACGAGAAAAGATAAAAATACATACAATTGTGAGGGAGGTAGAGATTGTGGAATTGGAAAAGGTGACATGTGGTTTTATACAGACGATAAGGGATATCCTGTCAAATATACATGGGATGCACATCCTGGACAGGATACACATTATTGTAAATATGATGATAAAGATTGTGATTGTAAAAAAACTTGTCATGATAGTGCTTCAGACAAGTGTGAATTAGAAGGAATTGTAATTGGTCGTGTGAAAGATTGTGAAGTTAAATAATAGCCAATTGTATTAATTATAATAAAAAATTGCTGAGAATATGTTATTCTCAGCAATTTACTTTTTTGGTCAGATTAGTTAAATTTTTTGATAATCAATGTAGCATTTGTACCACCGAAGCCAAAGCTATTTGATAGTACAATCTTTGGAGTTTCATAAAGACGTTTTCGTACAATTGGAAAATGCGCAGCATCAATATCAATATCATCAATATTTTCTGAGGTAGCAATAAAATTATTTTCCATCATTATGATAGAATAGATAATCTCATGTACACCAGCAGCACCAAAACCATGTCCTGTAAGTGATTTAGTTGAGCTGATTAGTGGTATATTATTTCCAAATACCTTCTCTATAGCTTGTAGTTCAATAATATCGCCAGCAATTGTACTTGTGCCATGTGTATTGATATAATCGATGTCTGTAATTTTTAAATCAGGACAGTCATCGATAGCTTGTTGCATAGCTCGTATAGCACCATCGCCAGAGGGTATTGTCATATGAGAGCCATCAGATGAGGCTCCATAACCAATTATTTCTGCATAAATCTTTGCTCCACGTTCAATGGCTTGATTCATTTCTTCAAGTACGATAATGCCAGCACCTCCAGAAGCTACAAATCCATCACGATTTGCATCATATGGTCTGGATGCTTTTTGAGGATTGGAATTGTGACGTGATAATGCGCGCGCTCTATCAAATGTTGCAGCAACATATACATCACATTCATCACAACCACCAGCAAAGACTGTATTAAGTCGTCCATTAGAAATTTTATCAAAAGCTTCTCCAATTGTGTGTGCACTTGTGGCACACGCAGAGCTAAGAGAAAAAGAAATTCCATGAATGCCAAATAATACAGCAAGGTTTGCAGATGGAGAACTTGCCATACATCTTGCACTGTATGTAGGTATCATACTACGAAAACCTTTTTTGCTATCAAGTCTTTGACTATTTTCAGTAGTAGAAGCTGGAGATCCTCCACCAGTACCTACAATTAAGCCAGTTTGTGAACTATGAATAATTTCACTTGGTAAATGAGCATCTTCTATTGCTTGGATCATGGATAAATAGCTGTATCCAGCACCCTCACTCATAAATCGTGTAATCTTTTTTTCACCAATCAGTTCAATTGCATTGGGTAATTGCCCAGAAATGTGTGAAGATAGTCCTTTTTCTATATAATTTTGATTAGTATCAATTCCAGATTTACTTGTAAAAAGAGAACTTGTTACTGTAGCAATATTATTACCTATAGATGTAATAAGTCCAAGTCCTGTAATTACAACTCGTTTTTTATGCATAATACACTCCTTATGTTTATGAAATTTTTAATATACAAAATTGTATGCAATAATACATTATTTTTATAAGTTAGTCAATAGAAATAAAAAAGATGATAGATTTTTTGGAGGCTTTGTGTTATAATTTTTTTGAAGTATAAAATTATACTTTTGTACATTATATTATAATTCAACTTATAACATGGAGGAATAATATTATGATAGCAAAAGATTTATATGCACAACTTGAAAAAGATTTTATAACAAAAGAAATGACCGATGATTGGGCACCTCACATGCAGGCGGTAAGTGATTTTCTATGTCCTAATTTTATACAACGTTCTATGGGACTAGTATGTGATAATTCAGATGAAATTACACATGTATATTCTGCTGTTTTTCCATCAAATAAGGTGATGCAACAAATTATTGACAATGATGCAAAAGATGTATTGCTTTTTGTACATCATCCATCAAATTGGGGTGTTACACAGAGTCCGCCTTTTTTTCAAATGGACAAAGAATTATTGCAACAATTTAAAGAGCAAAAGATCTCTATTTATAATTTACATGTACCATTGGATGCATTTGGTCCGTATTCTACAAGTGTAACATTCGCGAAGGCACTTAATATAGACGTGCAAGAAGCATTTTCACCGTATAGAGGTGGTTTAGCAGGAGTAATTGGTACAACAAATTTAAAAACAATAACAGAATTACACAAAGTTTTTACACAGGTGTTTGGACATGAAATCTCTTTGTATGCCTATGGTGATGATGAGATTGTTGATGGTAGGGTGGCACTACTTGCTGGAGGAGGAAATGAGGTGGATATCATTAAAGAAATAAAAGAAAAGGGTATCAACACAGTTTTGACAGGTGTTAGTGTAAAAAATGATTTTACAAAAGAAGTACATGATTTTGAAAAAGAAAATAGAATTAATCTTCTTGGTGGTACACATTATTCAACAGAAAAATTTGCATGTATAGAAATATGTAAATACTTTGAAAAAATGGGACTGTCATCCGAGTTTATTGCAGATGTGCCTGCATTGGAAGATCTGTAGAACACAGGTCATTTAAATAAATTCAATATTAAAAAAGGATTTGTTAATGCAAGCCCTTTTTATTTTATTTGGTAAAATGGCTATCCCTAAATTCTAATTCAAATATTAATCAAAATTTTTTTAAGCTCTGTTATTTCGTAAAATAGATTTTTTTGGTAGGGACAGTGTCA
>JAOZNB010000121.1 GCA_029933995.1 Candidatus Moraniibacteriota bacterium
TGTCTCTGTCACACCAACAGAAAATTATATTACAAAACCTTGTACAGGAACATCAAAATTTCTTTTTACTGACTTTTTTACATGTAGTTACGACAAATGGAAGCTTTCAAAAGAAATACCTCAAACAAAAGAAAATTTACAAATGTTTTTTGATAAATACAAACAAGAACATCCTGAACAATTCAATACAAAAACCAACTGGGCACAAAAAACACAATCTGTTAATTCAATACAATTTGTACATGATCCAACAGATCAACCTAAAGCATATAATAATGGCACATCACTTGCTCTTGCAACAGCTCTCCAAAATGCAAAAGAATCAATATTATACTTTACACCCTACATTGTAAAAACTCGTACATTTATCGAAACTGCAGAAATCGCAAAACAAAATGGAGTTAAACAAACTGTTTTGACAAACTCACCATATTCTGGAGCAAATGCTTTTGGCATGGCAGGAACTGACCTTGATTACAAAGACTTTAATGAACTTGGACTAAACTATTGGACATGGCAAGGTTTTCACAGTATGCATCACAAGACATACATCATTGATGATCACATCACCATCTCAAGTACTTTCAATTATGATCCTCGTAGTCAAAATTTGAATACTGAAATGCTTTTTATCATTGATGATGCAGATTTCACAAGTGAGATAATAAAGGCTAATCAAGTATTTTTTGATAATGCTCTTGAACTTGATGAAGCTGGTAACACCATACCACGTGAAAGAGTTACTGCTGGTGAAACAACAGTTGTTGATACTATTACGATGTCGATATTAAAACTATTCATACCATTTGTCCGTTGGGCAATATAACGCAAACATCATTTTTATTTTTCACAAAAACATATCCCCAAATAAAAAACGACTGATACATCAGTCGTTTTTTATCACCCTTTATAAACTAATTGTTTTTAACAATCAGTACATTTTTTTTCTTCAACTTCTTTTGTTTCATCTTCTTTTGCAGCTCCTGCACAATCATCACAATAAACTTCTTCTTCACCATCTGATTCCATTGCAATAACAGCAGAATCTTCATCCATAACAGCAAGGAATGATGAGTGTTCTGTAACTGCGCCCATTGCTACAAGACCTTCTTCTGCAGCAATAAAAGAAAATACTTTTCCACCAAACTCTGATGACAATGTTTCAAATGCACCTTCTTCTGCATCAGATACTAACATTACAAGCATTGAACTTTCTTGATCAAGTGCTTCACCAATAGCTTTCATTTCATCATTATCAAAGATTTTGTTGATTTGAGAGCTAGCTCCACCAATTGCAGCACCAATTGCAGCACCTACAAGAGGTCCTCCAAAAATAGTTCCTGCTATAAGTCCAGCAGTACCAAATCCTACTGTACCTTTTGTACCTGTTAACCCACGTCCTTGAGTCAACTTCACCTTACCTTTTTCATTCTTATTCACAGCAACTACATCTTCTAAAGTGAATGTATCACTTTTCTTTAGTTTTTGAACTTTTTTCAAAGCTTCTTTTGCAGTATCCTTACCTTCAAGAACAATGGCAACGAACTTATAGTCTTTTTGATCTTCTCCCATATTTTTTATAGTTATAAATTACAATATCAATAGTAACATATATATAAATAATAAAGCAACCCTAAAAAACTTTGTAACAAAAAAAACACTTACCAAATTTTTAATAAGTATTTTAAATCCTTTTTGTTATTTAGAAATACTTAGTTCTTCTTGTTTTTCTATCATTCGTCCCACCATGTTATTTTTACCATATTTGAGATATAAATAACCCAAGACTCCAACAATTAATGCACCGATTGTCGCTACTATTAAATCTTCCATCGTATCCACGAGACCTGATTTTTGCATATTTGTACCAAACAACGTGTCTATTACATACTCAAATATTTCCCACACAACAGCAACTGCCATAGAAAAACAAACAGCAAATAATGCTACAAAAAATGAGCCTAATGTTACGCGAATATCAACCTCTTCATTTAATTGTTTCACAATAATAAATGCAACCATTGCGATTACAAAACCACTTAGAGTATGTAAAATTGTATCCCAAGACTCAAATTTATAATAAAAATCAAATATTTCCCCAAAAATTAATGCTGCCATTACAAAAAGTAATGTTACAACCCAAATTTCATTTGGATAAATAATATTCCACCTTTTTTTCAAAATATTAGGTAGAAATGTAACAAACATCGTTAATCCAGCGTTGAAAAACCCAAGCCAATGTCCTGTATACAATGTTATTGCCATAAGTATCACAGAAAATACTCTGACTATTACAAATGTCCAATATGCTGCACTTTTATTCTTTTTCATATTTGTTTTAATATTGATTTATTTTATATATACTATATTAACACATTATTTCATAAAATTAAATAATAAAGATAAATAGTTACCTCAAAAAGTAACATTGACTATGCAACAGTACAAATTTGCATAATACTAAACATATCTGCTATACTAAATATATAATTCATTAATTTAAACTATTATGTGTTTATTTGCCATAGTTTTACTTCTCGGACCTCGTCTTGGTCTATTATATATGTGGCTTTTTCAAACAACGCGTTTCAACGCAGCGTTTGATGCTATTTTTTGGCCAATGCTAGGATTTTTATTCTTGCCATGGACAACTCTCATGTACATATTTATTAGTCCTGGAGGTCTTGGTGGTTGGGACTGGTTCTGGCTAGGTCTAATGTTTATAGCTGATATTGCTTCTTATGGTGGAAGTGCGTATGGGAATCGAAGT
>JAOZNB010000122.1:0-1381 GCA_029933995.1 Candidatus Moraniibacteriota bacterium
GCGTTAATCTGCGTAATTCGTGGACAAAAGAAAATTTGCGGATTTAAGGTAGTAATTGAAGTTTCTCTTCTTTTGTGAACTTTCTTTTTTCTGTCATGATCGTACAAAGTTATAGATTTCTAACTATAATTCTGTCCGACTTTCTAAGGGGCTAAAACAGCACCTCAGGTGAAATAAAAATTAAGGCAACTGATTCAATAAAAACAACTTAAACAATACTCAAATAAAACAGTTCTAATAATGTGTAATATTGTTTGTGATTTTTACGCATGAATAAAATAATAATTTCAAAAAAAACTTTATTTTTCTTTTTCTGTTTAATTTATTTTGTACATTTGCAGCCTCAAAAAACGGGGTATGACTCGTATCGCATTAGCATTATGCTAAAACATAATACTGCCTAAGCGATAAAAAACATACAACGGGGTATGGCCCAGTCCGGTTAAGGCGCCTGCTTTGGGAGCAGGAGACCGCAAGTTCGAATCTTGCTACCCCGACCCAATTATGAATCAGAGGGTTACCAAATTTGGTAGCTCTCTGTTTTTGTTTTATATCATACATAAATACATCCTACAAGCAATCCTTGTTAATATTTATTTCTTTTATATTCTAACTTACTCATTAGAGAAAATTGCCACCATTCGTAAATATTCCATCCAGCAATATTAATTAATTTCTGTACTCTCTTAATATGAGACTTTGAATGTCTCTCTATTAAACCATTTGTGATCCGTTATTTATTTGCGATTTGATTTTTGAAATTTGTTATTTTTGACTGTACTGTACCCTAACCATCAATAAAAAATATCTACAGAAATATATCTTAAACCTGAATTTTATTAAAATTTTTCATTTTATTTGACAGTTCCAATCCATTATAACCAAACAGCATGACAATTATCATATCAGATTGTTATTATTTAGCTAATAACACAAATTGATGGAGGTACTAATAAATTAATTTCTCTTATTTGCATACTTGATTGATTAAGTAAATAAACTGATAAATTTAAGTACATCTTTTTTGAGCAAATCTTTGTTGATGAAATGTACTAATAATAAAAATAAATAAAAATAATTGGAAATATTTGGTTTGATATTAAAATAAGTGTACTTTTGTGCAACAATTAAAAACCGCTTTTTACCCAATTATAAATTACAAGACAATCAAGCGATTAAGGATTTACTAAACATCTTCAACTTAAATGTTGAATAAATAGTTTGTAGTTCCATTTTATAAATAAAAAAAATTATTACTCAAAATTGCTGATATGAAATGTAGTATTCCCTAACAGAAATCTGTTATCTAAATTAGTTAAGTAGAAACACATTTGTTTTTTACTCACTAACCCAATTATAAAAAATATTTCCAAGCAAGCAA
>JAOZNB010000122.1:1481-2751 GCA_029933995.1 Candidatus Moraniibacteriota bacterium
TTAATATTTTATTATGCATTTAGCATTTATAGAATAAATCATGAATTTATTTATAATTCGATATATTAAAAATATAACTAAAATTGCTGATATGAAACGTAGTATTCCCTGACAGAAATCTATTGACTAACTAGTGAATTAAAGAAACACAATTAATATCACCTATTCGTTTTTTTTAACCACTAACCCAATTATAAAAAATATTTCCAAGCAAGCAATTAATATTTTATTATGCATTTAGCATTTATAGAATAAATCATGAATTTATTTATAGATACAATATATTAAAAAATACAACTTAAAATTGCTGATATGAAACGTAATATTTACTCACAAGAAACTGTTAACTACTCAGTTAATAACAGAAAAACACAACTATCTAGAGTAGTTGTTATTGGTAAGCAATTAAAAAAACTATTCTTAGCCTTAGCAGTGATGCTATTTGTGCTTGGTTTTGGGCTACAAGTAAACGCTCAACTCCATCTTGAATTTAATTTTGGACTTGATCATCCTGATACCCGAGGGGGTGTTTATGTGGATGATACATGGATATGGATAGCTAACCATAATAACGATGGTGGGCTTTGGCGTGCAAAAAAATGTGATGGTAGCGATGATGGATATCCAAATGCCCAAGGATTAGAAGGGAAATTATGGGATATCTATCACGCTGGTAATTATATTTATGGAGTAGGTGAATCAAAAACCTTATTTATTTATGATGACATTACTGGATTGTTGGTTGGTCAAAAAAGTTTTTCATGTACGAAGGCAGCATTTGGTGTTTATGTTTTAGGTGATTATGCTTATGTAACCTCTGATGTAGGACTATTAGTTTTTAACATAAGCGATCCTCAAAATATTACTCAAGAAACAACGATTGATAATACCACTGTTTTTACAAAGATTGATGGTTATGGTGACTATATTTATACAACAACCGTTGAAGTTACTGCGGGCAAAAAAAAGCCCCCTAAGCCTCATAATATTGATGGCACTGGTACCATGCGCATCTATGACATTTCAACTGCAGATGGAACAGCTGATTTTGAGGGAGAATATGATCCTAATGAAGTAAGCAATCCTGGTAATGACGGTCAACTAAGGGGAATACATTATGACATCCCCACTGGATTGGTTTATTTTGTAAATGATAGAGCCTGGATGTACATTGTAGATGTTTCCATCCCTACTACACCAACTACTGAAGGATTTATGTCACCCCCTACTCCTGGTGCTGGTGAAGATAATCCTCCTGGCCCTGCCAGTA
>JAOZNB010000123.1 GCA_029933995.1 Candidatus Moraniibacteriota bacterium
TATTGATACAGAAGATGTTATGGATTGGCGAGATGTAATTCATGTTGTTATGTTGCCAACTGCTATTGAAGATGCTTCAAATATTGATCCAGCACTTGAGTCTATTGCACAAAGTGAATATCCAAATGATAAAATTATTATTTTATTAGCAACGGAAGAACGAGAAAAAAAAGAAAAACGAGAAAAAAAAGTTAAATTTTTGACAGAAAAATACAAAGATACATTTCGTGATTTTTTAGTAACAACACATGAGGTTGCCGATGGTGAGATGAAGTGTAAAGCATCAAATGCTACTTATGCTGCAAAGAAACTTCGTGTTTATTTGGATGAGAAAGATATTGATTATGAACGTGTAGTATTTTCTAATTTTGATTGTGAAAGTGTAGTCCATCCACAATTTTTTGCAGCACTTACATATGAATATATTATAGAACCTAATAGATTGAAGCGTGCATATCAACCGATTCCTCTTTATCATAATAATATATGGGATACAAATGCTTTTGTGCGTGTTATTGTAACAAGTTCATCTTTTTGGCATATGTTTCAGAGCACACGTAGGGAGATGGTTACATTTTCATCACATTCAGAACCATTCAAAACACTGGTTGATGTAAATTATTGGCCAGTGAATATGATTAGTGAGGATTCAATTATATATTGGAAAGGATATAGTTATTACCATGGTGATTATGCAGTGAAGCCAATATATTTGCCTATATCAATGGATGCTGTGCTTGCAGATACTTATATGGGAACAATTAAAAATCAATACAAACAAAAGCGTCGCTGGGCATATGGTATAGAAAATTTTCCAATCATTATGAGAGCAATTTGGCCAGATAAAAAAATTGTTTTAAAAGATAAATTAAAAATTGCTCTTGAAATGTTGGAAGGTCACCATTCTTGGGCAACTGCTCCGTTTATTTTAGCATTGCTTGGTTGGTTACCGTTAATTTTTGGAGGAGATGAATTTAACCAAAGTACAATGGCACATGCACTACCATTTGTAACAAGATTTTTGATGTTATTAGCTATGACTGGATTGGCAATTTCTATTTCATTATCAATGCTTCTTTTGCCAAAGAGGCCATCTAAATATTCTCGTAGTAGATATATTCATATGGTTTTGCAGTGGCTGTTAGTGCCAATTATAGCACCATTTTTAGGTGCTATGCCTGCAATTGACTCGCAAACACGTATTTTGTTTAAAAGATATTTTACTGAGTTTTGGGTTACGGATAAAACTATTAAACAAAAGAAATGATAGCTCCAATCCTTTTTTATGGACAACCGTTTGTGATTAGTTTTGCTATAGCAAGTGTGCTATGTTTTTTCATTATCCATATTTTTAAAACTTTTAAAGTTAAAGATCGTAGAAATGATGTGAGACATATTCACAAACAAGATATTTCACGCTTTGGAGGGGTCGCAATAATTATTTCATTTATTATTGCGATTTTTTTGAATAAATATTTATTTTTTGATCACATTGTTTGGTCAATGATTATAGGAGGAGTTCTTATTTTATTGATTGGCGTTATTGATGATGTCAAACCGCTTAGTTGGAAGTCACAAATTTTTGCACAAGTTATTATTATTTTACTTATTTTTATAATGGGTGTTCGTATAGAATTTATAACTAATCCATTTGGTGGGGTAATATGGCTTATTTATAATAATATCCCTATCATTAGTTTATTATTTATGCTTGTGTGGATGCTTGTAATTATGAATGCAATTAATTGGTGTGATGGTATAGATGGGCTTTCTGGTGGTATTGTATTTATTGCAGTGGTAACGTTGGTTATCATTTCATTACAGCCACATGTGGCACAACCACCAATCGCAATTATTGCAACTATTTTTGCTGGGAGTGTCGCTGGTTTTTTGATTTTTAACTTACCTGTAGCACGAATTTTTGCTGGATCAAGTGGTTCTTTTTTTATGGGCTATGTAATTGCACTCATTGCTATTGCGGCTGGCGCAAAGATTGGAACAACATTATTAGTATTAGCAGTCCCACTTGTTGATTCTATATGGGTTGTGTTGCAACGCATACGAGATAATCGTTCAATTTTTCAAGGAGATAAGGGACATTTACATCATAAATTATTAGATAAGGGTTGGAGTGTCCGTCGTATTTTGACTTTGTATTATTTTCTGACAATATTAAGTGCATACATTGCAGTATCAACATTTGCACTTGGTAAAATTTTTGCATTAATTATTTTTTGCAGTAGTGTGGTGGTCTTTTTTTATTTTTTATTATATGGTGACAAGGATAAGTCAATTGTATAAAATTAGTATAATTATTTTTATAATATGCTTTTTGGGCATTGGTTTATTTTTATTTTATAGTAGTCCTCATAAAACAGTTTTAAAAATTAATAATTTTGTAATAGATGTTGAAGTTGTGAATAGCACAAAATTAAGAAAATTAGGCTTAAGTGGTCGAGAGAGGCTATGCAGTGAGTGTGGTATGTTATTTATTTTTGAAGAGGCTGATATTTATCAATTTTGGATGAAGGATATGAAGTTTGATATTGATATTATTTGGATTGAAGATAATATCATTGTGGATATTTCAAAGTATGTATCACATAAAACACCAGAAATAATTATTTCACCAAATGTAGCTGCAAGTAGTGTTCTGGAAGTGAATAGTGGTTATAGTGATAAATTAGGTATAGAAATTGGACAAAAGATTCAAATGAAATAGTTTAGCAT
>JAOZNB010000124.1 GCA_029933995.1 Candidatus Moraniibacteriota bacterium
ATTATTTAATGGTTTATTAATAAAGGAATATGATAAAATTTTAAATAAATATAAAAAAAATGTAGAAAATTATCAAAGAGAGTGTTTTGTATTAGATCAGGAAATATTTGAAAGAGAGAGACAACTTGAAAAGCAGCTTAAAGAAAAATTAGCTGCAATAAATAATAGTGATGTGTTGAAAAAAGAATTATTATTAGATAGTTATTACAAAGAAGTGAATCGTTTTCATGAAGAAAGTGAAGATAAACTAAGGGATTTGAGTGCAAAGCAGATATTGGATACTCTTGTAGAAGGATGAAGAGCTATTATATTTTGTAATATTGATAAAGATTTTTTGTATGGGAAATAATAATAAATGGAGTACAATCTCGTCTGAGATAGTCCATGAAAATCCTTGGTATAAAATTCAAAAAGATGATGTTGTCTTGCCAAATGGAGATAGTGGAGAATATTTTATTACTAAGTTTGGCAAGGTAGCTCTTATTGTGCCAATTAAAGAGAATAAAATTGTTTTTGTTAAACAATATAGGTACATTTTTGATGAGTGGTTTTTAGAAATTCCTGGTGGTAGTATGGAGGTAGGTGAAGATATTTTAGATGCTGCTATAAAAGAATTGCGTGAAGAAGTGGGATATGTTGCTGCAAATATGCAAGAGGCTGGTATATTTGTACCAATTAGTGGAGTAGCAGATGAAAAAGATTATGTGTTTATAGCAAGAAATCTTACTTTTGTAGGACAGGATCTTGAGGCAACAGAGGAGGGTATGGAAATTGTGGAAATTGATATTGCAGATGCATATAAAATGATTGAAAATGGTGAAATTGTAGATGGTCAAACAATTACAGCATTAGTCCTTGCTAAGAAATATCTTTAGGTTGTAGCCTAGACAAAAATGTAATTTTGTGTAATAGTAATACATTGATGTGTATTATTATCATTTTATATTTATGAAAGAGATTATTGCCAATTTTACTTATGATACTTTTTTGCAGTTAGTAATTATCATTCTAGGTACAATAGTAATTGCACAAGTTGTTACTTTTCTACTAGCATTCATTGGTAAACGAATTGTTAAAAAGACACAAACTGATGTTGATGATATAATCATCGATTCTTTTCGTGGTCCGATTTTTTATACAATTGTTTTAACGGGTATTTACACAGCACTAAGAATTTTATTTTTTGGTGATGTTGTGAAGAATGTCACGTTGCCATTTTTTCAAACTACTTTAATTATTTTATGGTCTATATTTTTGGTAAAATTAATTAAAGTTCTTTTTGAATATTTTTCTACAACGCATAAGGTAAAATTTGTCACAGTACATACGCTGCCACTTTTCTTAAATATGTCGTTTGTAATTATTTGGGTCATGTCAGTGTACGTTATGTTCAATGTGTGGGGAATTAATATGGCAGCTTGGCTAGCCAGTGCTGGTGTTATGGGTATTGCTATTGGTTTTGCTGCGAAAGATACTTTGGCAAATTTAATTTCAGGTGTTTTCATACTTACAGATGCGCCGTATAAAATAGGAGATTGGATAGTACTTGATAGCGGTGAGCGTGGAAAAGTAACTGATATTGGCATACGTACAACACGTATGAAAAATACAGATGATATGGAAGTAACTGTGCCAAACGCTATAATAGGAAATGCAACGCTTACAAATGAGTCTGGTGGAGATACTGGTGAAGAATATCGTGTAAAAATTCCTTTTGGTGTTGCCTATGGAAGTGATATTGATGAAGTTGAAAGATTAGTAATTGAGATTGCAAGTGAGAATGAAAATGTTTTGAAAAATCCAACACCTAGAGCACGCTTTAGAATGTTTGGAGCATCCAGCCTTGATTATGAATTGTTGGTATGGGTAGAATCATCTGCAAAGAAGGGTGTAACAACACATCAATTAAATCGTGCAATTTACAAAACGTTTAATGATAAAAATATAGAAATTCCATTTGCAAAACAAGATTTGTATATTAAGGAATTGCCACAAGATAAAAATATCTAGTATCAGTGGGATGTGGTAAATAGGTGATAAGAGTTATTTAAAAATATTATTTTTTTTTGGAGGTAGTGTATGAAAATGAATCATATTGCAACAGGTAATTTATTTACACAGGAATTGACAGATTTTATTGAAAATCTGAGCAAGTTAAAGGTCAGCGCTGATGATTTAGACGTTAACATTTCTAATCATAAAGTTCCTGACAATACATGGGTAGTTACACTTTGGACAATTACTACAAATAGAAATCTTTTGATAGATTTTATAACAAGCGGACACTTGTCTAAGTGGAAAGAAAAATTTTGTTTTGAATGACAAAAAAATGAACTTATAGTAAAATGTTAGTAATATAGTTATTACTAACATTTTTTATTTATGAAGTTATTAGTCACTGGGGGCGCAGGGTTTATTGGGTCAAATTATATTCATTATATTTTAGAAAATTATCCAAATGATAAAATTGTAAATTTAGATGCTCTTACGTATGCTGGAAATCTAGAGAATTTAAAAAGCATTGAAGATAATCCTAATTATAAATTTGTACATGGAGATATTATGGATGGTGTTTTAGTGAATGAACTTGTAAAAGATGTTGATGTGATTGTGCATTTTGCGGCAGAAAGTCATGTGGATAGATCAATACTTGATAGTGCTGCTTTTGTGA
>JAOZNB010000042.1 GCA_029933995.1 Candidatus Moraniibacteriota bacterium
TTTTGCGTTAGAATGGAATTTCATTTGAGGTATCATCTTGCGTTGGAGAAGACTAACACTTGCAAAATTCTAATTTTTAGTCTATACTTCTATAAACAAGGTTAATTTTTAAACAAAAGAATATTTACTCATTAGATTGAGTGGAGAAAATGATTTAATTTCCTTTATTTTATTTGTATTAATAATTTCCTTTTGTGGAAATTTTTTGCGTTTTATAATTATATAATATGAGCCTGGAAGTAACGCACAGGTCTATTTATATGCAAATATGTGTATAAATTAAATAATAACATTATGGCAAAGACAGATGATTTGTTGGATAAGATTGTAAAACAAGTAAAAGCAGATTCTGATAAAAAAGATGCAGACAAAAAAGAGATTATAGAAACAAAAGAAACTGAAGAATTAGAGACAATTGTTGAAGATGTGACTGATATGGAATTTCTTTTGGAAGGTGATGGAGTTATTGTGCCAAAAGTTGGTGATGTAATAGAGGGAAAGGTTATTGATATATCAGCAAGTATTGTTTTGGTAGACATTGGTCCAATCGGGACAGGTATGGTTATTGGACGTGAGTCAAAAAGTGGTCTCGCTGAAGATGATAAATTAAAAGCTGGTAGTGAAATTACAGCCACAGTTGTTGATTTGGATAATGATGAGGGATATATTGAACTATCAATTCGTGAGGCTTCTTATGAGCGAGCTTGGGATGATTTGCGTGCAAAAAAGGAGGGAGAGGAAACAATTTTAGTTAAGATGCTTGATGCAAATAAAGGTGGTTTGATGGTCGAAGTAAATGGTGTAACAGGCTTCTTGCCAGTATCACAACTTTCAAGTAAAAATTATCCACGCGTAGAAGATGGTGATAAAAATAAGATTCTTGAGTTACTTAAGAGATTAATTAAGAAGGAATTACCTGTACGCATTATTGATATTAATCAAGAAGATGAAAAATTAATTGTATCAGAAAAAGCAGCTCATAGTGACATGGAACGTCAAGCTATTGCTGGGTTACATGTTGGAGACACAATTAATGGTGAGGTTAGCGGTGTTGTTGATTTTGGTGCTTTTGTTAAATTTACACCTGCTGGAGCTGAGTCTGATGATGAAGATTCAAAGCTTGAAGGCTTGATTCATATTAGTGAACTAGCATGGCAACTTATTGATAATCCTCGCGAAGTCATCAAAGTTAATGATCGTACAGAAGCAAAAATTATTGGTATTGATGATACACGTATTTCACTTTCAATTAAAGCTTTAAAGGAAGATCCATGGACAAAAATTACTGAAAAATATCAAGTTGGTGAAATTTATACGGGTAAGGTTGACAAAATTAATCATTTTGGAGCATTTGTTTATTTAGATAGTGATATTCATGGACTTGCACATATTAGTGAATTTCAAGAAATGTATCCAGGTAAAAAATTGGATGACAAAATTGCACAAAAAGAAGAATATCAATGGAAAGTACTTTCAATCGAGTCAAAGGAGCATCGAATGGGTTTGGTTCTCATGGATGAGAAAAAAATGAAGGAAAAAGATATAAAAGCTGATGAAAAAGAAGATAAGAAAGATAAAAAAGATGAAGATGTTAAGAAAAAAGAGGAAAAAAAGCCGGACACAGTAAAAGAAGTTGAGAAAAAATAGTGTTATTGCGCCCAGTACCATTACAGTGCTGGGCGTTTTTAATAAATAGTATAAAATATTATGATTATCACAATTTCAGGTACGTTAGGTGCTGGCAAAAGCACTGTAGCAGAAAAGTTGTCAAAAGAATTAGGATACAAAAGATATTATATAGGTCAAATACGTCGTGATATGGCAAAAGAAAAAGGTATGACGATTGAGGAATACAATGCATATGGAGAAAAACATCCCGAAACAGATAAAGATGTGGATGATTATCAAAAACAATTAGGACAAACTGATGATAATTTTATTATGGAAGGTCGTACAAGTTGGTTTTTAATACCGCAATCACTTAAAATTTATATAAAAGTAGATTCATGGGAGGGTGCTCGACGTATTTTTGAAGATTTGCAAATAAAAAATACGCGCAATGAAGGTGTTGGACTTGATACCATAGAAGATGTTTTAAAAAGCAATCAAAAACGTATGAAAAGTGATGACTTTCGTTATAAAAAATATTATAAAAAAAATTGTTTTGATGAAACAAATTTTGATTTTGTTATTGATTCAACGGACATGACTCCAGAAGAAGTATTAGAACAAATTTTGATTTTTATAAAAAAAGAGCAAGAAAAAAAGATATAATAACCTTTTTAAAAGAAGTGATGAAAAATCTTGTAAAGTATGTACAAAATATACGAGCACGACATATGTTGTGGAATGCTGGTGACACTATTGTTATGGGTGTTTCTGGTGGTCCTGATAGCATGTGTCTTTTTGATGTGATGTTAAATATTGCAAATAAAGCAAATCTTAAATTAGTGGTGGCACATGTAAATTATGGATTACGAGGAAAAGAGTCAAAAAGTGATCAAAAATTAGTGGAACAATATGCAAAAAAGAATGGTACAATTTGTGAATCTCTAGTGTGCTTGGAGAATTGTGGACAAAATGAAAAGGATTGGCGTAACATGAGATATGATTTTTTTGCAAAAATGACAAAAAAATACACAGCGGAATGTATTGTTGTGGCACATACAAAAAATGATCAAGCTGAAACATTATTATTACACTTGTTGCGTGGTAGTGGTCTCAATGGCTTATCTGGGATGAGAGTTCGGTCTGAAAATAATATAGTAAGACCATTGCTTACGGTTGAGCGTAGGGATATTTTGGCGTATTGTGATAATAATGAAATTCCTTACAATATTGATAATTCAAATATGGATACAGCTTTGACGCGAAATGCGATTCGTAATAATCTAATTCCATATTTAGCAAAGGAATTTAATCCACAAATTATAGATACGTTAGCAAATACAGCTACAATTATTGCAGATGATTATGATTTTTTAGTACAACAAAAAGATGTATTTTGGCAGATAAATACTGATAATAATAACATTATTTTTAGTGCAGACATTTTTTTACAAAAAAAACCTTCCCAACAACGTTTGTCACTTCGGACTATGATACAACAAATGCAAAAAACATTAGTTGATATTGAAAATGGTCTCATTGAGGAAATGCGTATTGTAATTGCAAGTACAAAAAGTAAACATCAAATCATATCTACAAAAAACTTGAAAATGATGAAGAAAGGTGATACAGTAGAACTTGACTATTGTAAGGATTAAGACTGCTTTTTAGTGAGTCTAAATTACTAATAAGTCATTATTAAATATGTAAAAATAATTCAATGGAAAAGATCTTTAAGAATTCATCAGTTATCATTATTGTGTTAATTGTTGTATTAATGTTTGTCATGTTATCAACGGGAAAAAAAGATAATATTGAACAAATTTCATTAACGCAATTATCACAAGAAATTAATGAGGGCACTGTTGAAGAAATTATAGTTAAGTCAGATGGAAAAGTTGAAATTGAGTTAAAAGATGACACAAAACAAGAAACAAACAAAGAACCTGGTTCAAGTTTAACTGATACATTAGTTAATTTTGGTGTGAGTGAGGAGCAGCTTGTAAGTGTACCAATTACTGTTGAAATGCAGTCAGGAGCGTCTTTTTGGGCCTCAATTCTTATACCATCCCTTTTGCCAATACTTATTATAGGTGCACTAATCTTTTTTATGATGAAACATGCGATGAAGGGTAATAGTCAGGCAATGTCATTTGGAGCATCTAAGGCACGAATGATAGATCCTAAGGATAAAAAAAATCGAACAGCATTTAAGGATGTTGCTGGTAATAAGGAGGCAAAAGAAGAATTGATTGAAATTGTTGATTTTTTGAAGGCACCAAAGAAATTTCAGGATTTAGGAGCAAAAATTCCAAAAGGTGTATTGTTGTTAGGTCGTCCAGGAACAGGTAAAACATTATTAGCAAGAGCTGTTGCGGGTGAGGCGGGAGTGCCCTTTTTTACAATTAGTGGCTCAGAATTTGTGGAGATGTTTGTTGGTGTTGGAGCTAGTCGTGTGAGGGATTTATTTAAACAAGTAAAAAAAAGCTCTCCAGCAATTGTGTTTATAGATGAAATTGATGCTGTAGGACGTCAAAGGGGTACAGGTCTTGGTGGTGGAAATGACGAACGTGAACAAACATTAAATCAAATACTTGTTGAAATGGACGGATTTGATAATAATACAAATGTTATAGTAATAGCAGCAACTAATCGACCAGATGTGCTTGATCCAGCTTTATTGCGACCAGGTAGATTTGATAGACGTGTCACCATAGATCTTCCAGGAATTGAGGATCGAGAAGCAATTTTAAAAATACATGCAAAAGATAAAAAATTATCAGAAGATGTTAATTTAAAAAGAATTGCTCAGAGAACACCAGGATTTTCTGGTGCAGATCTTATGAATCTTATGAATGAAGGAGCTCTCTTGGCTGGTAGAAAAAATAAGAAACATGCTGAAATGGAAGACTTGATTGAAGCAATAGAAAAGGTAATGCTGGGCCCTGCTCGTAAAAACAAACGATTGGATAAAAATGAAACAAAGATTGTGGCATATCATGAAGCAGGACATGCACTCATTGGAGCTAGTCTGGAAAATGCAGACCCTGTACAAAAAGTGTCTATTATTTCTCGTGGAAGTGCTGGAGGTTATACGCTTTCTGTACCCGAAAAGGATAAGACATTATATTCAAGAGCATATTTCATTGATGAATTGTCAGTATTTTTGGGTGGGTATGTAGCAGAAAAAATGATTTTTGGAGATGTTACGACAGGTCCTTCAAATGATTTAGAAAGGGCAACTCAAATGGCACGTAGTATTGTTGTAAAATATGGAATGAGTGATTTGGGTGTGCGTACTTTTGGTAAAAATGAGGAGTATAGTTTCTTGGGACGAGAAGTTTCTGAAGCAAAAGATTATTCAGAAAAAACAGCACAAGACATTGATAATGCAGTATCTCAATTTTTGCTGGATGCAAAAAAACGAACAGAAAAAATATTAACTGAAAAAAGAGACATTCTTGATAAAGTAGCAGATGTGTTATTAGAAAAAGAAACAATTGAAAAAGATGAGTTTGATGCAATTATTGCTGGTAAAGAATATAAAGAAACTGTAATTGAAGACATTGATAAAAAAGAGGAATTTGCTGATGTTAATATAGATGTAAAAACAGGAAAAAAGAATAAATAAAATTGATGTATTGGGCGGATTACTCGTCCATTAGGGTGTGTAGCTCAGTTGGTTAGAGCGCTTGCTCGACATGCAAGAGGTCTCAGGTTCAAATCCTGATACACCCACACTATTGTGTAATTCAGTTTCCGTCAAAGGTGGATTAATCTTTGACTGAGGTTAGAGCGTTTGCTCGACATGCAAGAGGTCACAGGTTTGAATCCCGTGTCGTTCACAATAAAACACGTGAATGAATCACGTGTTTTTTTATGTAATATTTAAATTAAGAGTCTTAGTAAGATGTATCTCCTGTATCAGGATTTACCCAAGAACTATTTTCTTTTCGAACATCGGCATCACTTGAATAATTTGCTGATGGACCAGTGGAAGTTTTCATTTCTTGCATTTGGTTTTCATATTTTGATTCAAAAGCACTTTGATTTTTATCAGCAGATTGTTGGACTGTTCCCAGACCTCTATTTACTATATCTGTCATGATACTAATTGCAAAAGTTTGAATAACCATTGAAAATACATTAGAATCACCATTTGCAAGTGCTTCAAGTGGTAATGTAATTTGTTGTTCTTGAATTGTTTCTACAATAGAGCTGGGTAGTTTAATATTACCATTCTCATCTTTATCAGGTAAAATACCAGAACTTGTTGCTGTAATTTGTGCATCTAGTTGCTCTACTGCAAATTTTGAAGCAATTGTTTCTTCCATCACTAATTGCATACCATACTTGTTATTTACAGGATTGGACATCATGCTGTTGAAACATTCTAGGTTAATACTGTCACCATTGCAATGCTCGGCATAAGTAGTAGTTGGTTGTGAGTCACCACTCCAATTATCTATGACACCTTGACCAGCTTGTTCAAGTGCTTGTGCAATAACATCATTTCCGCCTCCGCCAATCCCACCACCAGAAATATAGTCACCAGATGTTGTACCACGTAAGGTATTTGTAAGAAAATCTTGACCATAAGTAACAGCTTTGTCAGCAGGTTCATTTACTAAAAAATCTTGAAAATTACTGATATTTCGAGGTGAAGAACTACCTCCATACAACAATGATTCTATTGATGAAGTTGCTTGCTTGATGGATGCCATTTTTGCAGCTGAATTTATAGCTACTGTAATTTGTTCTCGTATTTTTGCCATCATTTGTCCCATCATTTCAGCTTCCGTAGGCTCTCCCCACGTACCAGCGCTTACGTTTTCAAATGGTGTTATGAGGAATATTGATATAACAATAATTGAGAATGTTTTTTTTAGCATAAAAATAATATTAAAAATCTAGAAATAATTCTTCAAGTTCATATTCTTCCATCTTTAGGTTAATTTTATCTTGAAAATCCATTGATAAATCTATAATACCTTGCATTTGAGCAAGTGTTGCAATCATTGGAGCTATGTCAGTTGAGACATTTTTATATGTACCTGATTTGTAAATATTGCTTATGTAATTTAATAAATAAAGACCTTCAGTATGTATTTCTAATAAATCTTCAGGCACTTCAATTTCTGCCATTTGGGATTTGGCTATGAGAGCGTTGTCTGCAAGACCTTCAAAAAAACTATAATCAGTGAGTGATTCTGAAAAATCCGTTAGTTGAGTCATTAGTTCAAATTGTAAGTCTTCCACAGATCTATCAAAAAAGTCTTGTGGAAATGCAGTAATAAAGACGTATGAAATTGCAGTGAAATATTCAATTGCATCTTCTTTTAACCTCTCATCTCGTTTTTTACTGGATAAATCTGCATAATCCTGTTCTTTTATAGTAATGGTAGATATATCAATTGGTGAAATAGATTCAAAGGTAACCTCTTTATCAACAGCGTCTGAAACAGCTTGAGAAAATTCTTCGGAATCAATTTCAGTTTTTCCAGATTCTTGTGCATCAGCAAGGTAGGAAACAACATCTTCAGAAATTCTATTTGTTACATTTGTTGATTGAGAGGTAAATGGTGTAATAACAACAGACTCTTCTTTTTTTATGATACGATCTCCAGGTGCTGGAATGAGAGGATTATAACCACTTCCAATCTCTACACCATCAGAATAACCATCGTTGTCACTATCCGCATTTTTTGGGTTTGTGCCAAGAGATTTTTCTTCAGCATTACTTAAGCCATCACGATCAAAGTCTTCAAATAAAGTAAGTTTAGTATCGTCTGCAAATGTAAAAAACGAAAAAGCACTTACTATAAGTAGAGAAAAAATGATAAATGTTAGAGTATTATAAGAGTATTTTATATTCACAATATTATTTTTATTTTTAATATTTACATTATATCATAGATAATGTTTTTTACAATATTTAGTGAGATTAAATTTTGAAACAGGTCTTGATTTTTGTATATAAATATGCTATAATACATGTATATTCGGGTGAGCGATTGACTAATTTATAGTCAATCGCTCATTTTTATTTTTAGAAATGAAACAAATACAAAAACAATATAAAAGGATTTTAGATAAACTGAAAAAAAATCAGCCCTTTTTGTCTTTGCATAAAAAGGTTATTATGCTTAGTTTGGTTGTTGTACCGTTGACATCTGTTGGTGCAGGGATGACAATGCATGTTGATAATTCAATAATAGTTGAACAAAAGCCAGTTTTTATAAATGAAACAGTTATAAACCTTGATGAAAATATTATCGTAAAGTTTGTAGCACCAATTCAAGATACTAGGGAGTATGAGACAATGATTACAACATATCCATATACAAATATGTATTTCTCATGGAATAATGAAAATACATTACTCATAATTACACCAAAGACAATTTGGCAACCAAGCACTGAATATTCACTTGCGTTTCCATATAATTCATATGATATCCAAACACAGTTGTCAGCTATATTTTCTTTTGAGACTGTTGCATATCCAGAAGTAATTGATACAAATATTGTGGAAGACTATAAAACATATATAAATGAAGGTGATGAAATTTTAATTACATTTAATTATGATGTTTCAGATTTTGACATACATGCAGTTATACGTCCTGCACTGAAATTAAAGCAAACATATGATGCAGAGAAAAGAACTTTACATGTGCAAATTGAGGAACGATTACAGGAAAGTAAAGAACTTCACACACTTACATTATTTGCAGGTCATAAAAAACAAGAAAAATTACAATTTTATCCAATTAAATCTCTTTCATTTAACATATTGTTACCTGAGCCAGAGAGTTGGCCAGAAACGCATGATGATAGGATAAATGCTGCACGTAATTCAATAGCACCAAAAATTAATAAAGGTAAATATATTGATGTAAATTTAGATGCTCAAATTACTACCTTATTTGATAATGGTAAGTTTGTTGCAAGCTTTGTTAATTCTTCGGGAGCATCTGATACTCCAACGCCAACTGGTGAATTTCATATTTATAACAAGCATCCATATGCGTTATCGGGTATGTTTAATGTGTATTTACCATATTGGATGGCTTTTACAGAAGATGGTAAATATGGTTTTCATGATTTGATTGTCTGGCCAGAAGGTCATGAAGACATGCCAGGCGGAGGTAAAGAAAGTGAAAATAGTATTGGAAATGCTGTATCGCCTGGTTGCGTGAGACATGATGCAACAAATGCACAATTTATTTATGATTGGGCTGATGTGGGAACAATTGTAAAAGTGTACTAAATATTTTTGAAAATATATAATACAAAAAAATCGTTAATATTCTACTGAATATTAACGATTTTTTTATAAGTTAATTTATGAAATGTCTTTATAAATTTCTTGTAGAATATTTGCAGATATGGTTAGATTTTTTTGCTCAGTTTTGGAAAGTTCAATACAAATTTTTCCCATAATACCATTTTTACCTACCACTGCAGGCATACTTAGACATATATCAGATATGCCATAAACACCCTCTATTAAATGAGAAATAGGCATAACAGTTTTTTTATTGTGTAAAATAGCATGTAATAAATAAGATGTACCAGCACCAATTGCATAATAGGTTGATTGTTTACCTTCTATTATTGTATAGGCTGCATTTTTTGCTTCAGCAAAGATATTTTCTTTATCCTCGGTACTTAGTCTTGTGCAAGTTCCAAGCTTCATATTTCCTATTGCAGCAGTGCTCCATACTGGAAATTCACTGTCCCCATGTTCTCCTAGTATATATGCGTGAATACTTTTTGGGTTTATGTCTAGTTTTTGTCCTATTAAATGACGAAATCTAGCAGAGTCAAGAAGTGTCCCTGTCCCTAAAATCTGATTTTTTTTGTCTGGAAAAAGTGAAATTGCAAGTTTGGTGAGAATATCAACTGGATTTGTAACCATTACAAGTACAATATCAGGATTTTTTTCAAAAATTTGTGGAATAATATCTTTCATGATTTTGGCATTTTTCTCCACGAGTCCCAATCGGGTCTCCCCTGTTTTTTGTGCTACACCACAGGTAATCACAACAGCGGCGCTATTCGTACAGTCATCGTAAGTTCCTGCATGCACATAAGTTTGCCCTACAAAAGGTACGGCATGTTGTAAATCCATTACTTGCGACTCCACAAGTTTTTCATTTATATCAATAATAGCAATCTCCTGCGCAATCTCTTTCATTATAAGACTGTGGGCAATGGTGGACCCCACCATTCCTGCTCCAATAATTGTTACTTTGTTTTTCATAATTTTTTGTATCTAATATTATATAAGTATCATACCATAAATTTAAAAGCAGTTAGAATTATTCTAACTGCTTTTTCCATTGAGAGTTATCTCGTTTGCGATTGTAGCCGCGTTTTCCCTTGCGACTACTGTGTACTCCGCCTTTATGGCGAAGCGCTGCTATAGTGTCTGGGTGGAGACGCGGTTTAATGCGTTCCACTTTTTTCTTTTTCATATCAGCCTCCTGATAGCCATTTTGAAAATTGAAGCACAACAAGTGTAAGGGATGGTGCAATAACTACACCAATAACTAGCCCACAACACATACTAATAACCATGGTACATTGAAACAGAAAATTTTTCATGATGTTATCTCCTTTAGATTTTGTTCGAATTGAATATGTCCAGGCATTTTAAATAACACCTTGCAAGCATTCTCTAATGTACGCTTAGGTGGGTACAT
>JAOZNB010000125.1 GCA_029933995.1 Candidatus Moraniibacteriota bacterium
TTTTTTGCATGTTTGTTTTTTTGTTTTTTAATACTTTCAGGTTAACATTTTTTTTTAGGTTTTGTTTAGGGGTGTGAGGGATTACAAGACTAGCTGTTGACAATTTTGGAAAGTGATTATAGTATTAAGTATGTTAAAAGATAAAGATAAAAAAGCAGGGAATGAAGGTGTGTTTTATGCTCTTTCTCTAGCATTTGAATTAGGATTTACAATAGCGATTCCAGCTGTTGGTTTTGCCTTGGGCGGTAGATTACTTGATCGAAAGTTTGATACTGGGCCTATATTTCTCTTGTTGGGCATTCTTGTTGCTATACTGCTATCCTCATATTTTGTATATAAGAAGACTACTCGGATAATGCAAGATACATAAGGTGAGATAAAGGTATTTTTTTAATTTTGAAATTTGTGTAGGGGTTTAATATTATTTTATGGATGTAACAATTTCATTGGTGCCAGAGACGATTATGGAAATTGGGGAATTCCCAATCACAAATACTTTTTTGATGACTGTTGTAGTTAGTGTAGGCATAATTATAGGGTCATTTATTTTTAGCAAGAGGCAAAAATTAGTTCCGCGGGGCTTTCAAAATGTAGCAGAATACGTTTTGGAGTCTTTACTGGGACTTGTTGATGGTGTAACTGGAAATAGAAAGCAAAGCAGAAGGTTTTTTCCAATAGTTGCTACAATTTTTATTTTTGTAATATTTTCAAATTGGATTGGGCTTCTACCAGGTATGGGCACAGTTGGCGTGGAACAGATCCACCATGGAGAAGAGATTTTGGTGTCATTTATACGTAGTCCGAGTGCAGATTTAAATATGACAGCAGCTATTGCAATCTTTGCTGTAATTGCAGCACAAGTTATGGGAATAGCAGCAATTGGTATGCGTAAGTACGCTGGGAAATTTTTTGTAAGTCCATTCAAAAAGCCGTATTTTATAGGAACTTTTGTGGGACTTCTGGAAATTATTTCTGAGTTTGCAAAAATGATTTCATTTTCCTTTCGTTTGTTTGGAAATATTTTTGCTGGAGAAGTGTTATTATTAGTGATGTTAGCTCTTGTACCATTATTTGTACCATTACCATTTTTGTTTTTGGAAGTGTTTGTAGGATTTATACAAGCATTGGTATTTGCGATGCTTACATTGGTATTTTTCAAAATGGCAGCAGAAGCACATTAATACAATTTTAAATTTTAAATTTTAATTGAATTTTAAATTTTTTAATGATATAATATAACATTATTTTATTAAAAAAATATTCAATTAAGATTAATAGTTTATAATTTATAATTAATAAAAACAATATGGCAGATGTAGAGACAACAAAGGCAGTTGTTGATATTGCACAAGGTGCACTTAACAACCCTGAGTCAGCAAAAGCTATTGCTGCAGCGCTTGCAATTGGTCTTGGAGCAATTGGCCCAGGTCTAGGAATTGGTATGCTTGCTTCAAAGGCAATGGAGGCAATTGGACGTAACCCAGAAGCAGAAGCAAAGATCAAGACGAATATGATTCTTGCTATTGCATTTACTGAGGCTATCGCAATTTATGCGTTGGTTGTAGCACTGATTATTATCTTTGTGTAATAACCGATAGAAAGATTCCTGCCTACGCAGGAATGACACAAAGTGATTGGTTTACAATTATTGGTTCACAGTTTGTTTATTGTGAACCAAAGATAGTTAACTAATTTTAGATATTTTATTAAGACATAAAGTCATAAATATATGAGTGATTTATTATCAAGTTTAGGCATTGATTGGAGATTATTTTCTGCTCAATTGATTAATTTCAGTATTTTATTGTTAATTTTATATAAATTTGCATATAAGCCAGTATTGAAGATGTTGGATGATAGGACTGGTAAAATTGAAAAAGGATTAGCAGATGCAGAAGAATCACAAAAAAAGCTAAAAGAAATTGAACAAAAGGAAAAAGAGGTATTGATAGAAGCAAAGAAACAAGCAAAAGAAATTATAAAGAAAGCTGAGGATCAGGCTCAGGTAAACAAGGAAGATTTTGTAAAAATAGCACAAGAAGAATCTGATAAAATAGTTGAAAAGGCAAAAAAAGTAGCGGGAGAAGAAAAAGAAAAAATGGTAGCAGATGTAAAATCAAAAATTTCAGTTTTGGTAGCTACTGCAGTTGAAAAAATTGTTGATGAAAAGATGAATGATACGAAAGATGCACAAATTATTAATGAAGTGATAAGTTAAAAAAGGTTTATGAAAGTATCTGCAAAACAATATGCATCCACTTTATATGAATTAACCAATGGGAAAAATAATTCAGAAATTGATGATATAATAATAAAGTTTGTTGCTTATATGAAAAAAACAGGAGATATGAAAAAATCTCAAGATGTTGTTAATCAATTTGGAAATATTTATAATCAAAAGAATAATATAATTGAAGCAAGCGTTATGAGTGCTCGAAAATTGACTAATAATGAGCAGATAAAAATACAGTCATTCATAAAGGATAAGTATAAAGCTGATAACGTAATAATGAATAATACTGTTAGGAAAGATATAAAGGGTGGAATTATTATAAAGGTGGGCGATGAAGTATTAGATGGAAGTGTGGCAGGTAGATTGAATAAATTAAAAATGAGTTAAAAATAATAAGATATCATTATGTCATCTCGAGCGTATCGATAGCG
>JAOZNB010000126.1 GCA_029933995.1 Candidatus Moraniibacteriota bacterium
TCTTGCAGACTCTCAGACGATGGGAACGAGGAAAACTACAGGTCACTCATCGCTGCAACACCACACGTCCCTTTTATGACAAGTTTATTTTTACTACCAGTCTCTTCCACACTAAACTCACATGTGTTACCACTTGGTCCAGTAAATTTTAAACCTGACCAATGAGAAGAATCCAGACCATATTCTAACAAACCTGGTACCTCATCATTGGTAATATCTGTAAAAACCCCTTTCAAAATATTTTTTTGTCTTTCCGTAGAAACTGCAGCGCGCATGGCAGCTACTTCTGACCTAGCCTTTGCTATTAGTGCATCATTTCTAGTCACAGCAAACTTAGGAATGGCAATCGCCGACAATATACCAATGACCACGATCACAAATATCAATTCAAGCATAGTAAACGCTTTTCTAGATGATTGCATTATTTATCCTTTAATTCAAAATACTCTATTATAACAAAAAAAATAACTAAATTTCCCATTAAAATAAAAACATGATCAATAAGTAAAGTTTAAAATAGATATAAATTAGGTTTAAATTAGGTTAGAGAAAAATAATTTTTATTTATAGCATAGACATTATATACATTCCCAAGCAAGAGCTTGGGAAGAAACTAAAACTTCTAAATCTAACGATTAGAAATTGTGAGTAGCTGGAGATGCAGCGTTTGTAGCCGCAATAATATGAGCCTCATCACATGAAGCATCTCCTGCTCCTGCATTTGCTGTTGTTAAAGCACCAGTTGCATCAGCACCTGCTACAGTAAAACAAGCCTGACTCGCACCTGTTTCAATACCTGTAGTACACGCAATAGAAGCAATACCTTCAAGTGCAGCACCGGTAAAACTACCATTCTTCATATACCAACCACCTGCATCACCAATACATGTTGCCAAGTTATTTGCAATTTTTGCACCTTCTGCATCTGATCTAGTTGCTGCTAATTTAGGTATTGCTACCGCTGCCAAAATTCCGATAATTACAATTACAAAGATCAATTCGATCATTGTGAATCCGCGTCTCATGTTATTCATGATTAACTCCTGTTAAAGTGTTTTTAAGTATCAGTTCAATAACTGACCTAAGAAATTATAGACAAAAAATGTCAAAAAAATGTCAAAAATGTCAAAAAAGTTAAAAAGGTTAAAGTTTTAAGAGTCTGAAATGTCATTTTAAGAAATATTCATACTTTCTTAGGATAGAGTTATAGTAAGTATTTTAAATTTGTGAATTGAATTTACAATAATTTAAAGTTAGGAAGGCTATTAATCATGATCACTGCTCAAAGAAAAGCATATACAATGATAGAACTCATCTTTGTAATTGTAATTATCGGCATTTTAGCCGCTGTCATAATTCCAAAAATGGCAATAAACAGAGATGACGCCAAGGCTTCTAACATTACACAGAATCTAGCTATATGTATAGGTGATGCAAGTACCTTTTATTTAAAGGAAGGGGTATTTGATAATGGGATCATAAGTGGTGCATGTGATGTCACTATCAATCAAAACGCCTGCTTTACAGTCACACCCAATAACGGTACAGGCATTTTGAATGTTAAACATAACGGAACTGCTACAATGTGTACCAAAGCGCATACGATAGTAGAGAGAAATGGTTTGTCATCAGCAACAGGTATAGACCATCAATTTTAGCTTTGTTAAAATTAAAATTTTAAAAGGATAGTTATGCAAAAAGAGTGGAAAGCATTTAGGATAACGTTATTATTATATTTCTCGATATTTATGATTTCTCTTAGTTTTTATCAAGTATTTATGTCATTTAACGAAATACAAAATGACACAAAAATATTACATAAAACTATATTGATCAATAATAATACAAAGCTATTTCTCTTATCAAAAGATTCCAAAGAAAAACAGAATATAATGAATAATACTGATAGAGTAATAACAGAACTAAAAGCCTGGCTTGCAGAACAAGATTTTCAGCAGACCAATGCAAAAGTATTTGAGAGCTTTTCACAGTTATTATCATGTTGGGATATGAGTAAAAAAAATCAATCTTGTCATGACAACATGAATTTATCTAGTTTTAGTATTGAGCAGGCATTTGAAGCTAAACAAAATAAGATGACAAATAAACTATATATTAATTTCTTTATTTTAATAGTTATTATGCTGTTTCTAATTTATACTGTAAGAGCCTACATTCATATGCAAATGAAAAAACATGCTATACATGACCATGAAACCAAACTTTTTAACCAGAAGTATTTCAATACTGTACTCAAAACTTCCGCTGCAAGAGCTGTACGCTATAAAGACCCGCTCTCTATGCTATTCATCATGATCTCTGATTTTGGAAAAGGAGATACCTCCTATGACAAAAAAACCAAAAAACATATTCTTGAAACGTTCAGTGATCTGATCAGATCTACTGTACGAACCAGTGATATTGCCTGCCGATATGACGAAGATCACTTTGCCATCATCGTGCCGGATTCAGAAAAACACAAGACAGAACTTCTCGAATCACGTTTGCGTCAAGCACTTGAAGAGGGCAATTTTGGGGTCTCTCCAGAACTGAAATTTGATTATGCAACAGCCCAATTTGACAATGAAGAAACAGCAGAAGCATTTACAACACGCACACAAACTCTTCTTAAATAAGGACTTCATATTAATTATATCCAACTC
>JAOZNB010000043.1 GCA_029933995.1 Candidatus Moraniibacteriota bacterium
TTGCCAGCACAAGGCCCGCCAGTTATTGCAATTTTTATCATAATACTCCTTTATTCTTAATCTTTTAAAGAACTTTCTCTAAATCTACCAAACTATTTTGATAGACTTGGAAAAAGTGGAAGATTTTTAAGAGATCTTCCGAGAAACTCTGAATTTGTGTCATTTGTGCTGAGACGGATTATCCGCAGGTCTGCACTTCTGTTGCTATGCCGATGACTCGGCACCGGGAGGCTTATCCCTCAGGAGCCACGATACCTTCAAGGTAATCGAGACTCTCCTGGACATTCCTGATGTGTTGCTCCGAGTACTGACCGGAGTTAACGCAGAAAGGTACCAGCCTGCGGAAGAAGTTTCTCCTATAGCGGATATATTCCTTGTACAGGTCTCCAGGCACGAAAGCAAATTCGTACAGGAGAGATTTGAGACAACTGCCAGGCGCTTTCTTGTGTACAATAAATTCCTGCATCTCGTGCAGAAGAATTGACACGCGAAAGCGTTCGGGGACATCTTCGGATATGAAGAAGTATTTCTCTTCTCCTACCTCCCAACATCCCGCAAAGCCTGGTAGTTTTGGATTAGCCTCCCGCTTCAAGATGGCATAAGGTACCTCTCCGTCACGGAACTCGATAGCTCCGTCAGATTTAGCAACTTTTACAATCGCTTCGGGCCAGGTGTGTGTAAGCTTGGTCATGGTATATCCTCCTAGGATATTGATGAATCGTGAGGAATTCACGATTCTTTATTTAATGAACTTTTTCTCTTACAAAATCACGAACTATTCATGATTTTGATTAGAGTGGGGAAATGATATTCCCCTGGGAGATTTATAGAAGACGTGCGGCTTTGTCAAGTAAGGCTAATAATGCTTTATCACCTGAATCATTTTCAAGTGCAGCCCAACATTGATTGGTATAAAATCGATTTAGTCGCCTTTCTTCCTCTCTAGTGAAGAGGTCGGGAAAACGAGCATTGAGTTCAGCTGGCTCTAGTAGCCATAAGAAATCGAAGAAGTTCATAGATCTTATAAACTTTCTTTGAGCGCTTCGGCGTCCAGCTTTTTTTAGGGGACTTCTTTTTGCATTGTTCATAGTATATCCTCCTAGGATATTGATGAATCGTGAGAAATTCACGATTCTTTATTTAAAGAACTCTATTTCTTACAAAATCATGAAACTTTTTCATGATCTTGATAAGGTGGAGATTTGTTTAGGTAAATCTCCAGAAAACCTACCTTGCAAAGTTCCTGATGCCAGGAGCGAACTTTGCTTTTTTACAGGTCTTGGGTGTAGGCACTGCCCAAACTAACTTCTATTCCCTTGACACTTAGTCAATAAAGGATTGTTTGGTAGGGGTTTTGAAAGAGAAACCCTTAAAACTCTCACAAGTCCTTCACACATTTCTGTGTTAACGTTGCTCCTTGTGCTACAACGGAGGAATATTTCAATTCCTCAGGAGTCATCCCCAACTAACCACCAAGGTCGGCCAGAGCGCTCCAGGTTTTGGCGGTACATGACTTCCGTCAGTTTGCGTCAGCCCGTTTCCGAGCTTTGTGACGCTTCCGATCCTCCTCAAGACGGATGTTTTCGCGGATAGCCTTTGCCTGACTACTAGATACTGCCATAACTTTTGCCATGGTGTACCTCCTTGGGTGTCTTGGGTTTATAAAGAACTGATTTCTTGAGGAAGGAGTAATGATGAATTTTCATGATCATATCCGGACAATATTATGATTTTGTTCCGTATGGCCAGTATATTATTTCATCATGACTACCTTCCTCGCAAAATGAGATTTGTTAACTTACTTGCTGCATTTACCACAATTTCCCGTGATATGCGCAGTGGGTAAGTTAGGTACAAAAAAACCACTTCTTGCGAAGTGGTTTGTGTAATACAATTATTATAAATTTTTGTGAAGTGTTTTTTGAGAAATAAGTTGTCTGAGAAAATATCTGACAGAACAATATTTTTATAATATTGCTTTGTTTTGTACCAGTTTGTAATATTTTGCTCGTAGTGCATACTTGATTTCCTATTAACTTTTTAAGCTCTTAAGAATCTATTATACACGATTTTAAAAATTTGTCAAGTCCTCATAGACAAAATGATAAAATATTTTCTCAAAAATGTGGTATTTGTCAGTAAAGCAAAGGCTTTTAATGATGTTAATTTTTAGTTAACAAGCATGGACAATCACTATTTTTTATAAATAATACATATCTATTCGCAAGGTATAAAGTTGTATATTGTTTGTAAGGAACTCCTACAAAATCATGATCAATTCACAATTTTGATAAGAGAGATAAGAAATTTAGATTCAAATTTCTTACCCAAATGAGATAATTTTTATTTCATGAACGCGTCTCACCGTCGCTTGGATTTGCCTTACGGCTACACCTTCTTAGATATAGTAGTTGAAGTGTTTTTGACTGGAACACTTCGGGAAACCAGTAGATATTAGGAGTGTATGAAATTCCATAGTAAGTCTTCAGTTATCATATAACTGTCTGGCGGATTACTGAATGTGCATACAAAAGGCAATTGAAGGACTTCTCTTCTAGAGAGATTAAAGAGCTCCTTTAAGAGGGTGAGGCTTCTAAAGTCTGACATGCCTTTTCTACAGCTCCCAGTGCAATGTAAATATATTGTAAACGAAAGATATGTTCCCACGAATAGCTGAAACCATCCACACAGGTGATCCCACGGTGTACAGTTCAGTATTTTATCAATTGATAGAGAAATGCGGTAGCTTCTCTGGGAGTGCTGCAGTTTGGAACTGCCGTTATATTTCCCCAAGAGCATTGTTTGTATCTAGCCTTAAAGTCTTCAGTGCGTGTTTTTAACGACACAGGTCTCATAAAATTCTCGATAATTTTCTGAAATCTGTCGTTATTAGTTAGTAGGCTCATGATACATCTCCTATAATATCTCTCAAAAATCATCAGCTGTTTTGTATTCCACAACGGAACATCGGTAAGCTTCCTGCCTTTAGCGTCGGTTATCAATTAAGTGCCCGACTGTTTTTGAGATTGTTTTTTTGTAAAGAACTGTTTATTACGAATTAGTTGCCTTCTTGACTTCTTCATCATAACAGTAAATAATAACACTTTTTTAGCACATTGTCAATAATATTGTCAAATATGTCAAATTTATGTAAAATTAGTTTTTGCAAAATATGTGAAAAGTCTTTGTTTTATTGACAAGATGAGATGTATCTGCTATAATATAAATATCAACCATTTTGTCGACAAAATAGTAAATAATAGAAAAATGTACAAAAAAGAGCTTCAACAATTGAATTTTGATGAGAAAGAAGCGGATATTTATCTGGCACTTTTGGAGTTGGGTGAGGCTAATATCGAGCAAATTGCCAAGAAATCAAGTATTAAGCGGACAACCGTTTATCATGTAATTGAATCTTTGAAGGAAAAAGGGTATATAGAAATGTCAAAAGTTGGCAAAAAGACGCTTTATTATGCATTAAATCCAAAAAAAATAGGTGAAACGCTAGAAGAAAAGAAGCTTGTCTTTGAAAAAATCATGCCAGGACTTCTATCAATCACTAACAATATAGAAAAAAAGCCAAAAATCAGGTATTTTGAAGGAAAAGAAGGAATTCGAGAAATTTATAAGGATACGCTGAGATATCATGATCAAGAAACTCTAGTATGGACAACTGAAGATGTTTTGGAGTATTTTGACGTTGATTGGCTTTGGGATTATTATGTGGTTAAAAGGGTAAAAAGTAAGATTTGGCAAAGAACTATCGCACCAGATGTTGAATATGCAAAAGAATTAGGTGGATTGGATACAAAACATTTACGAGAAATGAGATTTTGTTCAAAAGAACAATTCCCAATGTATGTAGATGTAACATTATATGGAGGGCGATTTGTAGGTATTATGTCTTTTAAAGATGGTTTAGGACTCATTATTGAAAGTGAGGGAATTTACAAAACACTTAAAAGTATTTTTGAAATGAATTGGTTGATGTTAGAAAAATAGTATGAGAATATTTAAATTAAATAAAAATAGTGTAGGGCATAAGGGTGAAAAAATTGCTGAAAAGTTTTTAAGAGGTGGTGGATATAAAATAATTGAGAGGAATTGGTGTAATAAGAGAGGTAGGCGAATTGGAGAGATTGATATTATTGCACTAGAGATAAAAACAGATTATTTGGTTTTTGTTGAGGTAAAGACTAGGAAGGTTAAAAAAGATGAGGTTGACGTATTGCCAGAGGAACAAATTACTTATTCAAAACTTAATAAGCTAAATAGAATTGCAGAAGTTTATATTAAAGAAAATGAATTATGGGATGCGATGTGGCGAATTGATGCTGTGAGCGTGCTTGTTGTGGATGGTGAGAAAAATCCTAGAATTAAACATATTGAAAGTATTTTTTTGTAGAGACGCGATTGATCGCGTCTCTACTTGTGCTGGTTGTGTGGATTTGTTAATATAAATGTATTGAAATATTAATGCATTAACGTTATAAACATTATGGATCAAAAAATATTGGAAGAATTAAAAGGTAAGCTTGTTGCAGAAAAAGAACAGCTTGAAGGAGAGCTTGGTAAATTTGCAACAAAAACTGCTGAGGGTGAATACAAAACTGATTTCCCAGACGATGTGGGGAGTGAGCAAAGTGAAAATGCAATTGAAGTTGAAGAATATACTGATAAACTTGCTTTGGAACAATCATTAGAAACTCAATTAAAAGATGTAATAGATGCTTTGGCAAAAATGGAGGAGGGAATTTATGGCAAAGATGAGGAGACTGGTGAGGATATTGATGTAGATAGATTGCAAGCGTATCCAGCAGCTCGTGCAAATATTACAAAAGAATAATTTATGTTTTTTAAGATACAAAAAAAATCTCATACGATTCTCGGTGGGATTTTTTTGATGGGAATATTAATTGCCATTGATCAAATTGTTAAATGGTTTGTTTTGCAGTCTCAAGAAATTGAAAGTATGTGTAACTATGGGATTGCGATGGGAATTATTTTACCACAAATAATTTTTGTTATTTTGTGGGGAGTTATAATGATGTGTGTAATTTATTTTTGGTTACAAAAAATATCTGAGAAGTTTTTTATACAATTACCATATATTTTAATTTTGTCAGGTGGAGTGAGTAATATAATTGATAGATTTTATTATGGATGTGTTGTGGACTATATTCCATTTTTAAATATTTCATCATTTAATATTGCGGATGCCTTTATTACAATTGGGGCAGTTCTTATCTTGGGGCATAATTTTTTTGAGAAAGAAAAATAATGTGATATAGTTTTGATAAGCTTAGTAATTTAACAATGAGAGGTGATTTTTATGAATACGCAGGCGTATTTTTATGGTTTTTTTCAATGTTGTTGCGTAGATGTACACGTAACGTTACAAAATTTATTCCATCAGGTTCAATTAGTGGAATAGATATGAATTGGTATGGTTTGAGTATTGATGGAACTGTTGTACAAAATCAGTATCCAGGCATTATGGGACAAATCACAATTATTGATATACCATCGACAACGATTACAAATAATACACAAGAAATGCGTAAGTTGTGGGTAAGGTGTAAAATTGATGGTTTTTTATATTCTCCAAATATCTTCAAAGCTGTTAATATACAAGGCTGTTGGTCTGCACTTAAGGGTAATAGTTTAAATGATACTAGAAGTGTTGAGAAGTATATACATTTTCTAGAAGAAAATCTCTGTCTAAATGGTGATACATTTATTTTTGAAAAATGTTTTACATTTGGACGTAAAAAAGTTCATTGCATAAAAGCACAATCGTTTGGCGCGTCATTTGCTGGAAAGGTTATTGCTCTTTAAATAAGTTTAGATGAAGCTACTGATTTATTAATCAGTAGCTTCTTATTTTTTAAGGCAGATACCTTTATTGTGGTTGTGGCAGAATTTATTTTGTGGCAGAATTTTAAGAGTAGTAAAGATTGATGTTGTAAACCCCCTCTGTCCTACGGACATCTCCCCCTCAAAGAGATGGAGAGGATTTAATGCGAAGCTTGCTTTTTGGTGTGATATGTGTGTAAACTTAAAGTATTAAAATTATATAACAAAAATTCATAATTCATAATTTTTAATTAATAGTATGTCGTCAAAAATTTTATCTTCTGCAATTACTGGACTTTCTGGAGCTACTGTTGAGGTTGAGGTGGATGTTCTCTCGAGTGGGCTTCATGCTGTTACTATTGTGGGACTTCCGGATACTTCTGTTAAGGAATCACGTGATAGAGTTTCTAGTGCTCTGAAAAATAGTGGATTTAAACCACCTCATCAGTGTGGTCGGATAACTGTTAATCTTGCGCCTGCTGATTTGCAAAAGTCTAGTCCTATTTATGATGTGCCGATTGCTGTTGGATTTTTGGTTGCTACTGGACAATTAGTTTTTGATGCGAATGATAAATTGTTTGTAGGAGAATTAGCACTTAATGGAGATATTCGTGGGATTAATGGTATATTATCAATTGTACTTTTTGCGCGGGAGTCAGGTGTAAAGGAGATTTATGTACCAGAGCAAAATCTTAGCGAAGCTGCAATTGTAGATGGGATTGATATTATAGGTGTGAAGGATTTGAGATCTTTAGTTTTACATTTGAGTGGACAGGAAATGTTAATACCAATTGAACATAAAGACTTAGATGTGGCTGAAGCAGATTTTCCTAGTAGTCTTGATTTTAAATATATTAAAGGACACGAACATGCAAAGAGAGCACTTGAGATTGCTGCAGCTGGTGGGCATAATGTTATTTTTCATGGACCTCCCGGATCAGGGAAGACATTACTAGCAAAAACATTTGTGACAATTTTACCGCCACTTAATAAAAAGGAAGTTTTGGATATTACAAAAATTTATTCTGTTGCTGGACAATTGCCATATAATGAACAGGTGATACGTACCAGACAGTTCCGATGTCCACATCACAGTTCGTCAGCAGTGTCACTTATCGGTGGAGGATCAAATCCAAAACCAGGTGAAATTACGTTAGCTCATAGAGGTGTATTATTTCTAGATGAATTTGCAGAGTTTCCTAGGGTAGTTTTGGAAAATCTCCGTCAACCACTTGAAGACGGCACAATCACAATCGCAAGAGCACAGGCATCAGCTACATTTCCAGCAAATTTCACACTTATTGCGGCGATGAATCCATGTCCGTGTGGATTTGCAACGGATAATAATAGGGAATGTACATGCGCGCCAGCACAAGTTGCGAGGTATACACAGAAAATCTCAGGTCCAATACTCGATAGGATAGATATGCATATAGATGTACCGAGAATTCATGTAAATAAATTAGACAGTGAAGACTTAGCAGAAGAAAGTAACTTAATAAGAAAGCGTGTAGAAGGCGCACGTGAGAGACAGGAGATAAGATTTGCAAATTCAGGTACAATTAATGCAGAAATGAACCAAGTTGATATAAAAAAATATTGTGTTTTAGATAAAGAATCAAAAGATTTGTTAAGGAGTGCAGCAGAAAAATTAGACTTAAGTGCAAGAGCATATTATAGAATGATAAAGCTAGCACGAACTATTGCCGACCTTGAAGACAGTGAACAAATTACAAAAAGTCACATAGCAGAAGCATTGCAATATCGACCAAAGGTGTAGATGATAAATTTTTTAGAGTTAAATAAGAGGATATATAAAAAACCTATTCAAGTCATTGCTTGAATAGGTTTAGTCCTTTACTTTTTAAGGAGACTTTGAACTTTTTTGACAAGTTCATCATATTTCTTGCAATCTCCTGTTAGTTTGTGATATTGATTAACTTGGTCAATAAATTCATCGAACAAATCAGCATCAACAGCAGCTTTGGATGCTATGTCGTCTGTCACGAAACCCGCATTGATATGTAGGTTTTGTAACAAACGTCTTTTCTGGGAAAGCTCTGGAAAAATTGCACAGAGAATTTCCTCTAGTGCTTTTCCCCAGTTTTTCTTAATTGCTGTGTTGGAAAACATATCTGAGCCTATTGTTTCTAGACCCTCAGTGTCAATTATTTCAGGTAGTCGATTTTTTCTTTGCCACTTACAAACTGCTTGAAGCTTGTAACCGTGGTGGTAGCCATCTGAACAAAAAACAATTGGCAATTCTATTTTAATTGCACTTGCTCCAACCAGTATTCCAGTTGGATGCATTTCTTTGCCAGCTAACCATTTTTCAACAGCTGTTACATATTCTTTGCAGGATTGTTCCATATAATTAGGATTTGCTTTTTTTATTTCCATAAAACACAAATCCTTTATTATCTTACTCCATTCAATATCCTTGCTGAATGGAAAGAATACATCTGAAATAATACCATCATATTTATTATTTCTTAGGAGCTCCATTGCCTCTACGTAAGTAGTGGCAAAATCGGCTACTATTTTGTAAGTTTCAATTATTACGCCATCGATGATATTTCTGGCATCATTAATGTGTTTAAGGCTGTCTTCGATTACAAGAATTTTGACTTTTTTCATAGTGTCTCCGTATATTTAGTTTTAAATGAACTCTTTGATTGAGATGTGATGTTTTGTATATATCTCATGTATAGTTATATAATACCATAAATAGTACAAAATGTCCATAAATATCTTGATTTATTTTAAATTTTATACTATAATATAGATATTAGGATAAATAATAAGAAATAGATATGGTCAAAATTACTAATTTAGACAAACAAATACTGTATGAATTTGATAGAGATGGACGTGCTAGCTATAGTAGGGTAGCAAAAAACATCGGAACAACTGCACAAGTTGTTAAATATCATTATCATAAATTGGTAGATAATGATATAATCACACAGTTTTGGGCGTTTATTGATTATGATAAAGTGGGATATTCCTTTTTTTGGGGATATTGGCTGAAGTTTACTGGTATTACAAAGGAAGTTGAGCGAGAAATGTATGAAGATTTGAATAATAATATGAATATCCCAATTATTATGCGTTGTGATGGGTATGCAGATGCACTTATTGCTATTATTGCTAAGGATGTCTTTGAACATAATAGAATATTACAGAAAATATTATCAAAGTATGGCAAATATATTATTATGAGTGATATATTGGTGGGCACAGGTTTTGTGAAATTTCCTCGTTCGTATCTATTAGACAAGGAAAATGATGAAAGAATATTTCATGTTTCTGGCGGAACTACGGAAATTGTTAAATTGTCAGAATTAGATAGAAAGATCTTGTCATTACTGCAAATTGATGGAAGGATGGAGTTTACTCAAATGGCAAAAATCCTAGAGGTTTCTATAGGGTTTGTACATAAACGTTATAAATATCTACTAGAAAAAGAAGTGATTACAAAAATAGCGTATACCTTAAATCATAAGGAGCTTGGTATGAGGTTGTATAGAAATGCTTTTAAAATTATGCAGTTTGATGAGGAGAGGAATGAAGAATTTTATCAGTACTGTATGAAGCATCCAAATATCAACAATTATGTAAATGTAATGGGACAGTGGCAGATTTTAATTGATTTTGAAGTAAAAGATCGAGTAGAACTTCGTGAGATTATTCGAGAGATAAAAAATAAATTTCAAGATATAATTTTTGAAATAGCTATTAATGAAGTGTATAAAATGGATAAATTCACACAAATGGCAATTGAATATCTAGATTTGTATAAGAAGAAGTTCTAGAAATATTAAGTAAATTTTATATTTTATTTTAAATTTCGATTATTTAAAATAACTATTTTTGTTGAAATAGTACGTACTTAAATAAAAAAGACGTTGTCATTAAATTATAATGATAACGTCTTTGAATTGTTAGGATTTTGAGTTTAGCATGTCAACTCCTGCTTGACATACCTCTTCATTCCACTTAGATTCCTCCATTACAAGAATAATGTCATCCTTCTTCGTGAGCAATCCTATGCTAGCTTGACACGCTGCCAGATTCCAATCACATTTCTTCATAACAAAAATAATTTTATCAGGGTTAGTCAATAACTTGATTCCAGCTTTACATACGTTTGGGTGCCAAGTAGTTTTTTGTAGCACGGAAAAAACTCCAGAGTCAGTAGTTAATAAGCTTAGTCCCATTGTACATACTTCCAGATTCCAATCACATTTTTCCATAACGAGGAGAATGTGGCGAATATCAGTTAAAAGATTAATTCCAGCCTTGCACACTTCTACATCCCAATTAGATTTTTCTATAAGGGTGCGAATCTGAGTAGGTTCTGTCAGGTGGTTGATTACCTGAAGTGCGAGTTCTTTTTTCATTGTCATGGCTATTCTCCACTGAAATAATGTATGATTGTAACAAATTGTT
>JAOZNB010000044.1 GCA_029933995.1 Candidatus Moraniibacteriota bacterium
TTACTATTCCTAAGTTTACATCATGATCACCACTTGATCCTTCTTTGTCATAACAATCTAGTGATAGAGTATCTTGTACTTCTACGTTTATGTCTATTTGATCATATCCTGTTATTGAACCGTTTCCGTTTACTATGTATGTTGTTGCATGGGGCGTTGTAAATGTGCATATTCCATTTGTAATTATACATGTTGCATGTTCTACCCATGTACTACTTCCCTCTAGTTGAGCGAGAACTTCCATTTCCATATCATTGTAAGCTTCACTTACAGTTATTTCTACTGTTATATCATTTGAGAAACTTAAATTTTTTGTTACACCCAACTTTACTGCTCCTATTACATTTGGGTGTTCTACTTTTTCCTCTGTCAGAGTATTTTCTGTTATAAAGCTTTGAAAGTTGAAGTATCCTGTGTAGCCTCCTGAGAACATTTCAGTAATTACAGTATTACTTGGAAATATTACATGTTGTGTTTGATTGGAAAGTTATTTGTGCATTGTTTGTTGATACATTTGTTGTATTGTCTATAGTTCCATTGTTTACTGTTATGTAACCATTTGTTTCTAAATTATTCATTTCTATTATATCTGGATTTGGAATTACTTGATTTGTTAGTGCATTTGTTGTAAAACTTTGTTCTTCTCCATATACATTTCCTTTTTCATTTGTTGCTTTTGCTCTTATATAATATGTTGTGTATGGAGTTAGTTCCGTTAGATCACATGAATACGTTCCTAGTGCTCCTGCACCTGCGGTGCAGTCATCAGTATAAGTTTCACTTACTATTCCCCATTCTATTAATCTTTCTGGATTTTGGGTTCCTATATCTATTATTTCTGCGTTTCCTGTTGCTGTTGTAGTTCCTATTGTTGTGATTGTACCTGTTACTGTTTGAGCTTTGTTTGTTAGGAAGTGGACGTGAATTGCTCCATATGCATTTGTACCATCACCATCATAAGAAGCACCTACAGCAATATCACTTATACCATTACCATCCATATCGCCAATATTTGCTATAGAAACACCGTAATAATCTCCATATGCAACTATTGGACCATTTAGTGTTGTATAATCAATGCTTACCGTTTTTTTCACAGAACCATCAATATTTAAAAAACAAATGGTTAATTGACCAACTTGATTACCTGTACTATAAACATATGGAGTGGCCATTGCTATGTCTACAATACCATCATTATCTAAGTCACCCATACTTGTTATTGAATATTCAAAACTCGTTGATAATGGCCCATTTGGTGTTGTAGAATTAATTTCTACGGTTGATTTTACTGAACCATTTGAATTCATAAAATGTACACTAACTGCTCCAGCATGAGTACTGCCAGTATTATCATACAGAGAGCCCGCAACCATATCCTCAACTCCATCAGAATTCATATCACCAATATTTGTAATAGAATAACCATACAACTCACTTGCTGACAGTGTTGGCCCATTTGACGTTGCATAATTAATCTCAATAGTATTATCAAGTGTTCCATCTCCCACTGCCTGTGTTGTTTGTGTCAAAAAAATATAGCAATAAATGCTGTTGAAAGTATTATGAAATATTTTTTCATTTTTTTTATTTTATATATAGACTAATAGTTTTTAGTATATCATATACTGTTTTTTTTGCCAAAAAAAAATACCTTTATATTATTTAGTATCTTTAAGTGTAATAACTGGATAAATTCCACGGGTTAATACAATAAATAATACAACAACCATACTTTGTATATTATCAAAAAATAATAAAAATAGTCCCATCAATATTGCGCTTAAAATATATGCAATAGCTCTTGTTGACCTAAATACATTTATCAGTGCAACATTATTACCATCAATTTGTTTATAAAAATAACTATCTTGCATAGATTCCAAAAGTGCAGCACCTACACGAGACATAAATAAGACACTCATCCATACGACAATTGATGTGCTTTCTATAAAAAACATCATAATCACAGATCCAATGACAATTATAAGACCTAAAAATAACATTTCTTTTTCTCCATATTTTTTGTCAGCCAGGACTCCTGCAGGATACTCCACTATTACAAATGGTATGAGCATCACTGTAAAGATAATACCAATCTCACTCCAAGACATACCAATCTCACGTAAAAATAGTGGCATATAAATAGTCATAACAGCATAAAAAAACCTTAGTGTAAATGACATCCAGTATGCTTTCCATAAATTTGCATTATGCTTAAATTTTGATAATGTTTGGCGAATTGAGAGATTTTGTCTTTTTACATGTCCCTGAATATCATTTAATGCAATTAGTATCGTCACAAACATGATGATATACAAAAACATTGTTGCCATAAAGATAATATCAAAACCATAATTTTCTAAAAGAAACATGGACAACATTGGACCTACCAAGATACCCATATTATTAACTGATAAAAATAGTCCTCGAATATGTCCTGTCTTACTGTCAGTTGAATATGCCTCTAGTACAATGTCAAACACAACCCATGCAATACTATAAATAATATAATATGTCATGAGTAATAATGCTCCACCAATTGACACTGGTACAAATTGCAATGCAAACAAAACACCTACCTGAAAAATAAGCAGACTCATGAGAGTACGTGCTCGACCAAAGCCTTCAATTAATTTATTAAGATTAAATAACGCAATGAAAATAATTGTAAAAGTGATAATATAAAAAATACTCACATTATCTCCATGCACAACCTGCTTAAAATATGACGAAGCGATGTATGCAAGTAAAGATATGGAAAGTCCAAATATAAAACCTAAAAAAACGATTAATTTAATCGCTCTACCCTGTGCACCTTTTTTATAAACCTCTTTTTTCATTTGTAATTTTTATTTTATTCTATTATAGCACATAACTCATATAACCATTCTTTTAAAATTTATCTGATTCAAGTACAACCAGAAGTAATCGTTTTTTTGCCCTTCGTAGTAATGTTCCTACACTACTTACTGGTTTTTTGATAATTTCACTTATCTCTGTATAAGACTGGTCATCGAAATATCGAAGCCGTATAACTTGTGCGTAGTTATCTGGTAATTGTGATACAGCATCTTGTAATTCATCATGTAACTCCATTTGAAACCATTCATCCAGAGCAGTGCTTGTTGCAGTTGCTGTTTCTATATTATTTTTTGTTAAATTTACATCTTCAATTGATACGCATTTCCTATGACTATTACGTGTAAACCAATTCATAGTTTCATTATGTGCAATACGATAAATCCATGACGAAAACTTCTTATCAATATCGAATGAATCTATATGCTTAAGTGCTTTAATAAAAACATTCTGCACAAGGTCATGTGCTTCATCTGAGTTATTTACAAATCGCATCACATAAAAGAATAATTTTTGCTCATAACGTGTAATAATAATATCAAAACAATCAGAATTACCACGCTGAACAGAAATGATGACATCATTATCATCCATTTCATTATTACATTGTATTTCTTCTACTATTTTTGACATATCTTTACTATTGCAAAAAGTATATAAACTACGTATTATATAGAGTACTATTACATTTTATTTCATGCAAATACAATTATGAAAATTTTAGCAATCGAAACATCTTGTGACGAAACTGCTGCAAGTATTATATCTATAGACAATGATGAATTATCAGTCAAATCAAATATCATCTCATCACAAGTTGAACTCCATGCTAAATGGGGTGGTGTTGTGCCAAATCTCGCAGCACGTGAACATACCAAAAATATTATACCTGTAATAACAGAGTCACTTGAGACTACGAATGCTACAAAAAAAGATATTGACCTAATTGCCGTAACTCATGGGCCAGGGCTTATCCCAGCACTTCTCTCCGGCGTTAGTGCTTCAAAGTCACTTGCTTTTGCATGGGAAAAACCTCTCATAGGAATCCATCATATAAAAGGTCACATTTATGCAAACTGGATTAGCAATCCTGATATTAAATTTCCAACACTTGCTCTCGTAGTTTCTGGTGGACATACACAATTAGTTCTCATGAAAAAACATTGTAACTACGAAATTATTGGACAGACACAAGATGATGCTGTTGGTGAAGCTTTTGATAAAGTGGCTCGTATTTTAGGATTGGGATATCCTGGTGGACCTATAATATCTGAGCGTGCAGCAATATTTGCAAAAACTAATTTACAAAATGACGTCACACTTCCTCAACCTATGAAAAATAGTGGTGACTATAATTTTTCATTTTCTGGCATAAAAACTGCAGCACTTTATCTAGTCAAAGATTTCAGAAAAGAAAATAATTTATCAGATGAAGAAAATCTTCCACAAGATTTTATTGATGCGGTTGCACATGCATTTCAAACAGCTTCAACTGAAATCCTCACAGCTAAAACAATAAAAGCTGCTATGGAATATAATGTGAAATCAGTTTTACTTGCAGGTGGTGTAAGTGCCAACATCCAATTGCGTGATTTATTAGAACAAAAGACAACCCAACTAACTGATGCAACTTTTTATGCACCTCCAATGGAATATTGTCTCGATAATGCTGCAATGATCGCAGTAGCTGCATATTATAGATGGAATACATTATCACAAGAAGAAAAAGATAATTTAAAAAATGGTTGGAAAACTATCTCTGCAAAAGCAAATAGACTCATGTAAGAAAATAAATACTTTCTTGAAAAATACTTTTTTTACTGCTATCCTAAACACATTACAATATATTTATTACATACTCTTATGAAAGAATTATCGAAACAATATGAACCCAGTAAAACAGAGGATGACATTTATAAAATGTGGGAAGAATCTGGTTTTTTTAATCCTGATAATTTAGAGGGTGAGCCTTATTCTGTCATGATGCCACCTCCAAATGTAACTGGCGTACTTCATCTTGGTCATGCAATGGAGCAATCAATTATGGATATTATGATCCGATATCAACGCATGAATGGTAAAAAAACATTATTATTACCTGGCACAGATCATGCAGCTGTCGCAACACAGGCTAAAGTTGAAAAGATTCTCATTGCAGATGGTATGAAAAATCCTCGTGAAGAATTAGGCCGAGGGAAACTTCTTGAAGAAATTAGAGACTATGCAGAAAATTCTAAATCAACAATTATTTCTCAAATGCGTAAAATGGGTGCAAGTTGTGACTGGAGTCGTCTTTCTTATACGTTTGACAAAGAACGTTCCATAGCAGTAAATACAGTATTTGAGAAAATGTATAATGATGGTCTAATTTATCGTGGACATCGTGTTATTAATTGGTCTGTAAAAGGTCAATCAACGTGCTCTGATGATGAACTTGAACACATGGAACGTCCTGCAAAATTATATACCTTTAAATATAGTAAAGACTTCCCCATTACCATTGCGACAACTAGACCTGAAACAAAACTTGGTGATACTGCTGTTGCAGTAAATCCTAATGACAAAAGATATAAGAGATATATCGGACAAATATTTACAGTTGATGTTGGTGCAAAAAATCCTCTACAAATTAAAGTTATCGCTGACTCTGGCGTTGAAAAAGATTTTGGTACCGGAGCCCTTGGTGTGACACCTGCTCACAGTCCAATTGACTTTGCGATGTATGAAAAACAAAAATCACAAAATAATCCTATCGAACTGATTCAAGTAATTGACAAACACGGAAAAATGACAGAAGCTGCTGGATCTGATTATGAAAATCTTACTGTTGAAGAAGCTCGTGAAAAATTTGTAATATATCTCAAAGAAAATGATTTATTAGAAAAAGAAGAAGATATTATACAAAATGTTGGAACTTCTGACAGATTTGGTGACGTAGCAGAAGCATTACCGATGACACAATGGTTTATCGATGTAAATAAAAAAATTCCAGGAAAAGATGAAAGTCTTAAAGAATTAATGAAAACAGCTGTGTCCACTGGTCATGGCAATGACATCAAAAATAAGATCAATATTACACCAGACCGTTTTGAATCGATTTATTTTTCATGGATTGATAATTTACATGATTGGTGTATCTCGAGACAAGTTTGGTGGGGTCATCAAATTCCTGTATGGTATCTCAATGATAAAATTCATGTTGGTAGTACAGCACCTAGTAACGAGTGGACACAAGATCCTGACACACTTGATACATGGTTCTCATCTGGACTGTGGACTTTTTCAACACTTGGATATCCAGAAAAAACAACCGACCTAGAAACATTCCATCCAACAAGCTGGATGCAAATGGGTCATGAACTTTTATTTTTTTGGATGGCACGAATGATTCTCATGTCTACATACACACTAGATGAAATTCCATTTAAAGATGTTTATATTCATGGTCTTGTACGTGATGAAAAAGGTAATAAATTTTCTAAATCTTCTGGCAATACGCTTGACCCGCTTGATGTCATTAGCGAATATGGCACAGATGCCCTACGTCTCAGTTGTATCTCAGGTATCTCTCCTGGCAATGATTTAAAATTCTATACCAAAAAAGTAGAGAGTGGTCGTAATTTTACCACAAAACTATGGAACATTGGTCGTTATATCACAAATGCAACAGAAAATGAAATATCTCTCACAAAAGACACTTCTTTATCATCAGCTGATACGTGGATTCTTACTAAATTACAAGAGACTGTAAAAAATGTTACAAAAGATATTGATAAATATAATTTTTCTCATGCAAGTGAGATATTACGTAGTTTTACACGAGATGATTTTGCTGATTGGTACGTGGAAATTCACAAAGTAGAAAAAAATGATGCTGTATTAATACACGTGTACAAAACTTTATTAAAATTATGGCATCCTTTTATACCATTTGTAACAGAAACAATTTGGCAAGAAATGTTTAATGAAGAAAAAATATTAATGATTGTAAAATGGCCAACATTAGAAATAAAACTAGAACAAAATAAAACAAGCTTTGATGCAATAAAAGAATTAATAACTCACATTCGTAATATCCGTGCAACATACACAGTTCCTGCAAATTCTGAAATCGATATTACTGTTATAACCACAGACGACCAAAATGTTATTGAACACACTGATTTAATAAAGACACTTACAAAAGTAAAAACAATTACAACACAAGATGAAGATTCTCCACAAATAGAATCAGCATCAGCAGTATTTGAAAATTATAAACTATACGTTCACCTTGCAAATATTATTGATATTAAAAAAGAAAAGCAACGCATAACAGATGATATTTCAAAAACACAGCAATATATTGATAGTATTACGAAGCGATTAGATAGTGAACAATTTGTAATGCGAGCACCTAAACATATAGTAGAAACGGAAAAAGAAAACTTACAAATAGCTCAAATAAAGGTTTTGAAACTATCAGAACATCTCAAAAATTTAACTAACTAAAAAAATTAGAATGGCATTATTGGGTACATTTTTTCTAGGATTATTTATAGCATGTGCATCATTAATTGTGCAAGTATTTACTAGTGTAATTGCAGAACTTTTTTTTGGTATATCACTAGATTTTCAATATTCTACTACAGACACCATTATTTATGTCATTTCATTAATGTTACTAGCATCAATAATAGAAGAGTCACTACGTTACATCGCAATTAAAAAAAATGTCACAAAACATGTAAAAAATATAAACTCACTATTTACGTATGGTATTTTATTTGGATTTGGATTTGCAACTTTTGAAATAATACTAATATCACTTAGTTACGGACTTACCAATATTCCATCAATACTGGACATATTGCCTATTTTTTCTATTCATATATTGTTAAGTATATTTTTATTATTTATCACAAAAAAAGATAAATCCATTGAACACGATACCCCCTATATTATCACAGCAATATTACTCCATACATTTAGTAACTTCATATTATATCAATTACTAATGTCAACATAATGACTTATCCACATATCATCTTGCATGAATTATATTTATATTCTATAATGTAAATATAATTGTATTGAAGAAATTAATCAAATATTATGAAAAAAGAAAAAAAGTCATTTCTCAATAGATTTTCTGGCGGATCTTCTGAGACTGAACCACAGATGGTACAAGAGGAGCAACCAATGTCAATGCCAGTATATGCTGAGGAAGAAGAGACTCCTATGCAAGTAGAACAATATCAAGAAGAGGAACCTCAAACACAAGAAGGTTGGGCCAATGAAGAAGTAGAAACTGATGATTCAGAAGGACAACTAACAATTGACGTATACCAAACTGAAACTGAAATTGTTATAAAATCAACGATTGCTGGTGTAAAGCCTGAAGATTTAGATGTATCAATTAGTAATGACATGTTGACAATTAAGGGTGATCGAAAAAATGAAGAAATGGTAGATAATAATAGCTATTATTATCGTGAATGTTATTGGGGATCTTTTTCTAGGTCTGTTGTGTTGCCAATGGATGTTTTAGCAGACAAGATTGATGCTACACTAAAAAATGGAATTCTAACAATTCGTTTACCAAAAGCAGACGTAACCAAAACAAAGAAGATTCAGGTAAGAGGTTTTTAATCTAATTATCTTAAATATTCTTTTATATAAAATTTTTGGAGGGTTGTTAAAACCCTCCTTTTTTGCCCAATAGTCTATTTTATACACAACAACTAATATCCTGAGGTTATGACAATATTCAAAACAATTACAACACTATCTGTTATTATTAGCTTTTTACCAATAACTGCATTTGCTATTGATGAAGATTTCTCAAGTAACGCCATACAACTCACACTTGATAACTCAACAGTAGAATATATAACATTATCTGACATAACAAATTTCACACGCAAAATACCTTTTTTCACATATAACCCAGATTATTCAAATGAAATTGAAGCAAATATTCTTTGCATAGACAAAACTGAACCATGTTTACTTACGGCATCTACGCGACAATCCTTTTCAGTACAAAATAATGTTTTTACAACAGTAGACGAAGATAATATAAAATCATTTGTAGAAGATATAACTCGTAAAATAAATATTGATCCAAATAATGCTAAATTACATTTTAATATAGATACACAAACCACTAGCGAACTCACACCACATACTGATGGTATTTCTATAGATATTGCTGATACCACTCAAAAAATCATAGAAGCTCTATCAACTGACAATATGACACCTATAGAGCTATCCTACACAAAAACTCCAGCACAAATTACCAGTGAAACTGCCTCTAACCTGGGAATAAAGGAACTCCTGGGAGAGGGTGTCTCTAATTTTAGAGGATCTACAAAAAGTCGTATCCACAACATAACCACAGCTGCTAAAAGATTTGATGGATTAGTAATTGCACCAAATGAAGAGTTTTCTTTTGTGTCTGTACTAGGCCCTGTTGACGGTGAGCATGGCTATAAAGAAGAACTAGTTATACGAGACAATGAAACAAAGCCTGAATATGGTGGTGGTATATGCCAAGTATCTACAACAGTTTTTAGGGGAGCAATTTACACAGGTATGAAAATAACCCAAAGACATAATCATTCATACCCCGTCCATTATTATACTCCCACAGGATTTGATGCAACAGTATACATTCCTGCACCTGATTTTCGATTTATAAATAATACACCTGGACATATTTTACTCAATATGAAAATAGAAGCTACCGAATTAATTTTCAAATACTATGGTACTAACGACAACAGAACTACTGTTATGGACGGTCCCTATGTCACTGAACGTCAAAGTAACGGCGCAATGAAAACCTATTTTACACAAGTGGTAAAAAATAAATCTGGCGAAACAATTATTGATGATATATTTAAAAGCACCTACAAATCACCTGCTGACTATCCTCATCCAGGAGATGTGGCAAAGCTAACTGAAAAACCTAACAACTGGTCAAAAAGTCAATGGAAAGACTACAAAATAGTAAATGGAATTTAAATATTTATTTAATTTTTTGGACCTTCTTTAATGTAAATATCATGTTTTTGATATGGAATTTCTATTCCATATTTATTTAGGTTGTCATATATTTGAGTATTTAACTCATCAATAGCTTGTCCTTTTTCTGAAGCCTCTTCAATCCAACAAAGTAATTTGAAGGCCATGCTTGACTCAGCAAACTCTACAAAACGTGCAATCGGAAAAGGATCATCAACAACATATGAACAGTCTTCGGCTACTAAAATGAGTATTTTTTTAACCATACGTACATCTGAACCATACGCAACATGAATATCTACATCTATTCTAGTCTTACGTGATGGTCCTCCAGATTCATTTACTACTGGTGTATTTCCCATAATTGAATTTGGTA